>NZ_RYDJ01000008.1:0-146079 GCF_003970355.1 Flavobacterium bomense
CTATTGAAGAATTTAACAATCAAATTAATTACAAAAATGTAGCTTAACTTAATGTGCAGTTTTTATTTGCATATCCAGTACCATAATTGTACCACTAAAGTTGAAAACCCTATTTAAATAAGGAATGCTAATTTCTGCATCGGGAAATAAAAGCACTTTCTTTAACTTTACTTTGCTTTCTATTAGTTGACTCCCATTGATTTAGCAGTATTTTAGTTTTCTTCTATTAAGTTTAATTCATACATTTGTTACACTTCAAAAACTACCTGTTAATCAAATTTAATGAATGCGGTGAATAAGTTGCTTATTCACCGCATTTTTGCGGAGATTACTAAAACATCCCTACCCTACTTTCCAACAACTCCAAATACTTCTCTTTCATTCTATCAGTAAGAAAAGAAATTTCAAGCAGCTCCTTCCATTCAGGAGTTGCTTTTTTCATTTGTTCGAGAATACTTGCTATAATTTTTTCGTTGAGTTGTAATCTTTCCTTGCCGTAGTAATCTATAAAATCAGTTGCTCTTAAATTACTTTTTTTTCCTTTCAAAGTTAGAGCAATTTCTTCGTCAGGATTTTTAATCGCTATTGTAGAATTTAGAAAATCATAAATAGGTGTCAGTGTTGTTTTTCCATTTTTGGTAATTAGCGAAAAATTTTTCAAATGCATGTCTTCATTTCCGGTCAGATAGCAAAAAAGAATTCTTTTAAAAAAATCAGCTTTTTCAATTGCGGGAAATGAACAATATTCATCAAGTACAGGAATCAATTTTTCCATCGTAAAACGATACTTTGTGTCTCTTGTATTCCCAGTCAATTGAGCAAAATCTTCTGTTGCGAACTTATTTCCTTTACCGTAGCGGTCAAAACGTTTAATGAAATAAGACAAACTACCATCTTTGCCATATAGCATCCCGTGAAATGGCACTTCTAAACCAAACACTTTCGCCATTCGCATAGTTACATCTTCATTTTCCGGTAATTGTGGAAATAAATCATTTTGTGGCTTAATAATGTACGTTCCAAATTGGTCCACAATTTTAAATTCTTGATCCACTATTGAAATAGCCGCACTAAGCTTTGGTTGCACTCCCTGAATGGATAGCTTTTTAGCTCTATTTGCGGCTTCCTGACGAAGTTCAACAGCTGTATAAGGTAAATCATTTAAATAAGCCAGCTTAGGAGCTATCATGCGTAATCCTTTTTCACTGTACTTATCTGTACCACACAAGTCATACGTAATAGGACATCTATTCATCTTCCATCAATTTAACCGTTACTGCTCCCACTAAATCATTTCCCGTTGCTATCAGTTGAGAGAAGTAATCTTTTTTGTCAATTTTGACAATACGTAGTAATCCCTCTAACATTACACCTTCAGGTAATAGCCCTTCAAAAAACGGTGGAAAAAATGTATAGCTATATTTTTTCTGAGTTGTAGGCATAGTCAATGAAACCGCTTCGCCATCATAATTTTCATCGTACTCAAAATGATAGTCGTTAGCAGCAATTTCCGTTAAAATTCCAGCTCTTTTTCCGTGTGCAAATACAATTGCTCTTCTCATAATTATTTATTTAAAGGACTTTTGAATTCTACTTTAATATTTAGCACTCGGAGTACTGCAAAAAGATTATTCAAACGAACTGTCTCTTTATTTTTTTCAATATCAAAAACAGTGGTCTTGCCTACTCCAGCTAAGTCGGCTAGTTCAAGCTGTGTAAGTCCTGCTTTTTTTCGATGGTCTTTAATTAAAGCACCTAAATCAAAATCATTCATTATATACTGTTTTAGCGGTAAAAATATACAATTTAATAACACGCACGGCTTAAATCATTAAAAAATTTATTATTTTACTGTTATAGCAGTAAAATCATTATTAGGACGTGACATAGCATCTAATTAAAGAAACAAAAGGACGAATTACTGTTAAGGCGGTAAAATTAACTAAAATATAAATGATAAATTTGTATCAGTGTTAGACTTGAATGAAAAGCAACTTAGCTTTGTATATAACAAAATTGAAGAAAAGTTGTCAAAAGCTAAGCGATTCATTTCAATATTTTTTCCATCACAGAAAGAACGTTTTTTATCATAAAAACAAAGTATAGAACTCAGCAGTTTTTGAATGAATAAAAAATACAAATTGTTTTTACTAACACTAAAGATAGTTACTTGATCAAAATCAGTACTCCTTTTGTACACCTCTACCCTTCTAACCCCTTATAAATATAGATAAAATATCTACCATTGAATACATTAGTATGTACATAGCTATAAATGACACCACTATCATAATCGTCAATTTTTTGTACATAGTTAAACTTGATTCTTCTGTATGCTCTTCTGTTGTGTGTTTCATTTTCATAATTTTTGATTTAAAATTAATTTATTTGTTCAATAGTAACTCCATCTCTAAAATTTGTTTTTTGAGTGATTCTACACTTTTCATTTTTTTAAATTCTGCTATAGATAAAGCTTTTTTACCTGCTTCAATTGCACTTGGATAGTCTTTTAATTCCGTTGCTATTTTTTGTCTCAAATTAGGATAATAAAAATTATCTGGATCCAATTTCGCGGCTTCTAAAAGCCAAGCCACTGCTTGTTTGTAATCTCTGTTTGTACTGTAATAATAGTTTGCTGCTTGAAATAATAAATTAGCATCAAGGGTTTTTTCTTTAATGATGTTTTTATCTATTACTGTTAAAATAGTTTCATCTGCTTTACTTTTTAATGGAATTTTAATCATCGAATTTTCCCATATTATTTTTAGAAACCCCTCTCCTTTGCTGTTAATATCATTTATTTCGATTGTAAATGTTTCATAGAAATTAGATATGCTTTCTACAGGAACTGTTAAACGAAAAACATCTTTTTTGGCATCATATCCAGTTTCGCCGTGTAATGTTGTATCTGCATTTACAATTATTGTCCACTCCTTTTTAGAAGGTATTGTGAATATTGAGTAGCTACCCATTTTTAAAGTAGTATTTCCAAATACAATATCTTCGTTAGTAGTTATTAAAGTGCAATCACTAGCGCCAGTTCGCCAAAGTTTTTCAAAAGGCACTAATTCACCAAATATTTTTCTGCCTCTTGCTAGTGGTCTGCTGTAAGAAACTTTAATCATTGTGCTACCCAATTCTTGTTCAAATGATGCAGATGGACTTGCCGAAGTTAGTTTTATTTGAACTTTTTCTTGTGCCGAAATTACTAATGCTTGTAAAATAAAGAAATGTATTAGAATTATTTTTCTCATAGTTTTTGATTTTAAATTGATTTTATGGTTTGTTTTATTATGTTAAATTATTTTTTTATTTTCTTCCAGATTATTCTAACGGTAGGCGAAGAGATATACCAAAGTAAAAAACCACTTAAAACAGTTATTAACCCTAACAATGAAAATAGTCGCAAAACAATATTATTCATATTATCTCGACCTTCATAATCCATGGTATGGGTCATCCATAAAAAGTCAAACCATCGCCAATTTCTATGTCTAATCGTCTGAAAACCTCCGTCATTGACTGAAATATAAACTTTTAAATTATCCGGTTCTTGGTATGAAATAACGTAGGCAGGTAGTAAATGCTCTCTATATTCATGGTGTTTCCCTACTTCTTTAATGAGTTGTATTTCTTTTACTTTTAAACCCGATATAATGTATTTATCTGCAATTGACAATGCTTCTTTTTTAGAGATCCCATTTTTTAATTTTCCAGTTTTCGCATTATAAAGCATCTTCTCATTCACCCAATAAAAAGGTTGATTATTTATTTTCCTTAATTCGATAGATTGAATTGCTATCGAAGGATGAAGAAGTGAAGGACTAATTAAACCTGAAAACGACTCAGCAACAATTCCTTTTTTATGAAATTGCATTCCATGAATGTCATCAATGTTTGACCAACTAAAATATAGTCCACTAATAGTCCACATTAAGAATTGAAGACCCAAAAATATCCCTAAATATCGGTGAGACTTCCTAATCCATTTTGCTTTTTTTCCTTTAATCATTTATCTTGTTATTTATTTATTTTTGAAATTGTTAAATAAACTGAACCAACCTTGAAAATCGCATTAAACTTGCAATTATATAAAACAACATATATTTGAATATTTAGTGCTTAATTTTCTATTCCATTACACCAGTTTCGGACCAATAACTTATTGTATACGGTAAATTATAAAAAAAACAATGATTCTGTGAAATTAAATGCAAAAAATATCACTTTTTTATGCAACCTTGTTTTACGGAATTTTGATTCGACTGTAGATCCGCTTTTAGATCGGATACTTTTGCTTTAAATGCAATCAAAAAAACCAAAAATTGTATATGAAAACTCTTTTAGTTGCAACTTATTCTTTAAATGATCTGCGAGATTACGATTAAAACAATCGCTATTAAAGCCAGAAAAAGTCCAGCAAAATTCATTTTAGTTAGTTTTTCCTTAAAAATAAAAATCCCAACAAGACTTCCCATTACTATTACACCCATGTTCATACCGGCAAAAACCGTTGAAGGATTTTCAGCGAAAGCCTTATGCGCTTTTAGATAGAAGAGTATGTTTCCAAAGTTGAAAATACCTACCATACCACCAAAAATAATATTTTTGAAGTTTAATGAGACTTTAGTTATCATCACGTTATAAATAACAGCGCCAATCATAATAAACAACGCAATTCCAAAAACTACAAATAATGACGTTGTATATGGTAAAGTGGTGTGAAGGGCAATTTGCTTGAAAAGGATGTCTATAATTCCAAATCCTAATAGCACCACCGCAGGATAGATCCATTTATTTTTTGTGTTTTCAGAAGGTTTAGCAAGGATTAGCAACAGCGCTGGAAATGCTGCCAAAAGCGCCGCTATTTTTAGGATAGTAAAATCCTCTTTGAAGACCAGCCAAGCCGCTAAAATAGGAATAAACAAAGATAGCCTTTGAGCAGCATCCGTTTTTACAATCCCTACTTGTTTGATTGAAGCCGCCAAAAAAAGGAAGATTGCTGGCAACAAAACCCCAAGAGAAACATAAATTCCCCAAGGTGCTAAAGTGCCAATATTGGTAAGATTTGGACTGAAGAAAAAATAACAAAGAATAAGCGCAAATACATAATTCCAAGCAACAATTTGAATAGGACTGACTTCATATCCGCGAACCATTTTAAACAACACTCCCACAGTGACACTGCAAATAATACTTAAAACAAGAAATAGCATAGCGAATTTTTAGAGGGTAAAACTACCATTTATTGTCTTTCCTTTTGCTCTTTTATGAAAGTATTGAAAGTAATATTTCCAGAACAAGAATAGTACGCATCCGGTTTCAGTAGTACAAAAGGAGAATTTAGCCATCAAATTATGGCAATCTTAAATCCTTCCTTGTTCTTTGAGTTTCCAATACCGCAATAAACCATTTACAGACATCCAGCTTGGATTAGCAAACTCATAGGTTTGAATTTCTTCCGCATCGAGTCCTTTGTCCAAAAACTGCTTTCGGGTGTATTCCATAAATTGAGGAACTATACTTTCTGGCGGAGTTTGATTGTCATAAAAAGGTTTGATAAAACTAGCCCAATCATCCAGAACTATTTCTAATCCTGATAGTAATTCATCCGGATTTTTTTGAAAATCAAAATGTGTTAAATACAAGGCTCTAGGCTTTAAATCTTTTAATTTTCTAAGGGATTGTTTCCATAATTCAATATTAATATCCGGGGGAGGACAAGGAGGTACAACGGGACCATCTCCTATTTTTACTCCGGCCACATCCCCAGTAAATATCACATCCTCAATTTGATACGCATTATGATGCACAGCATGACCCGGTGTATACCATACTTTTATTTGAATATCTCCCAAGTCTACAACATCACCGTCCGTAACCCCAATCAATTGTTGCTCAGGTATAGATTCCATTTTCCCCCAAAGAAGCTCCATCTTATCGGTATAGATCATTTTGGCTGAATTCCATAATTTCTCCGGATTAGCTAAATGTGGAATTCCAATGGGGTGTACGTATATTTTAGCGCCATTTTGTGCCAATTTCCATGCTGCTCCGGCATGGTCAAAATGAATGTGCGTCAGGAATACATGCTGAATATCTTTGATCTCATACCCTATCTTCTGGATTCCTTTTTCAAGATACTCCCAAGTAGATTCCGGTCCGGTTTCGATAAGTATCGGACCTTTTTCGGTTTCAATTAAAAAAGCACCAATAGAATGTTTTTCGGATTGAAAGTGTAAATCAATAGTATGAATTTTATACATAGCTTGGTTTATTTATTATGGGACAAGATAGCACATATTTATTTTAAAATCTCTACTGATCAGTATAGTTTTATTTTAAGATATTTTTTCAAGTACAATAAAAAAAAGTGTAATTCACACCAAAAATTTACTACTGGTCATCAAGATATCTATTGATTTCAGCTACTTTTACAGAATGGATTCTTTTACTCAAGTTGCTTTAGGAATTGCCATTGCCGAAGTATGCGCAGGCAAAAAGCTCAAAAATAAAACAATTTTATATGGTTCAATTCTGGGCACAATTCCCGATTTAGATATTGTAGTGGGATTGTTTTTAAATCCTGTAGATGCCATCCTGATTCACCGCGGCATCAGTCATTCTCTTTTTCTTTTTCTGTTTTTATCGCCTGTTTTGGGTTGGATTATTTCAAAAATAGAAAGAGATAAAATCAACTTTTTTCAGGCAACTCGTATGGCGTTTTGGTGTTTGTTTACCCATGTGTTATTGGACATGTTCACTTCTTGGGGTACACAAATTTTATGGCCTTTAGACTATAGATTTGCGTTAAAAACCATTTTTGTAATTGACCCGTTGTACACCATTCCACTAATTATTACATTGATTGTGACTTGGAAAACAAAAAACGCAGTACTTCGCAAAAAATATATAATTAGAGGATTATCCATCAGTAGTGCGTATCTCCTTTTGTCCTGTTTTATAAAAGTATATGCCTTGAACCAATTTGAAAAAGCATTAACAAAACAAAAAATTCAGTATTCTGAAATCATCGTAAAACCCACCGCTTTCAACCTCATTTTGTGGAATGCTAACGTAGCCACAGCAAACAATTACGCATTAGGCGACTACTCTCTTTTTGACACGCAACCCATTTTATTTACTGCTTATAGCAAAAATAAATTTCTAGAATCGCAGCTAAAAGGAAATTCAGATTTTGAAAAACTAAAAAAAGCGAGCGAAGGCTGGTATATTATTTCTAAAAAAAATCAATCTTTATATTTCAATGATTTGCGCTTTGGACTGTTAAATGACGATTCAAAAAACCCTCAATTTGCTTTCAGCTATCAATTTATTGCAAGCAAAACAGAACTAAAAGCGGTTGAAGTTCCTAAAGACAAAAGGGACGGAAAGCGATTACTTCAAAAAATAGTTACGCGGATAAAGGGAAACTGAGTATTTTTTTTTAGAAATATTAATCACTCTTCAACCATCCCGTAATACTCATTCTGGTATTTTGGGTGACCAAAACTTCATGAACTAATTCGTCACTCTTAAAGAAAACTGTTTTACCTTGAGTTGGGGCTATCTTTTGATTGTTATTAGCTTGATGAATCAGCAACTCACCACCGTCACTTTCTTGCCAATTGCTGTTCAGATAACTGATCATAGAGTATTTTCGGCTGGGATTATTCTTGAATTGATCCAAATGTTTGAGATAAAAATCGCCCGATTCATACAACGAATAATGAAATTCATATCCCGTTATTCCAGCATAACAACTTTCATTCAAATAAATAATAAAAGCTTCTATTTGAGCAAAAAACTCATTTTCGAATGCGTTGTTGTGTTTTTTATCCAACCAATAAATGGAATCGCTTCGTATTGCACCATCATAAGAAACCTTTTCTGCGTTACCAATTCCTGCTTCCGTCAACAGACTATTTTGGTTTAAAATAATCAAATTTTGTTTTAGATTATTAGCTAAATCGGTACTCAAAAAATGTTCGGATATGCCTACCTTATTTTCAATATAAGTAGCAATCAAGGCTTCAAAGCTATTTTCCATGTCTTTCTTTTTGACCGCTTAGACGGTCAATGAGGCAAGGTAGACTAATAAAAATCAGTAACGCCGATAAAGAAATAAATAAATGGGACGCTTATTTTATTCTCTAGAAAAAAAAAACGACAAAAATAGATCAATTTTTAAACAAAAAAGTCATTTAAGGAACTACACAATAGTGATTCCTTAAATGACTTATAGTGTAAAAAACGTATGTTATTTACAATTTACTAATAAAGCTTCCGTAAATATCCTTGAACTGATACCCTTTAGAAAAACGGTCTTTGCTTAGTTTTTTATATTCAACCAATCCCCAAAGAATAAATTCCTTCATGAAAAATTTATCTTCTTTTTCCAGTTGCGGTTGGTATTTTTTGATTAAAATTTCAAGAGGAACAATACTTCCTAATATTCTTTCGTATTCTTCATCAGAACAATCGTCTGATAATTCGAAACCACTTTCGGCAAAAAACCATTCGATGATATCCGTGTAGGCATTTTTGACACCTTCTTTCTCTAATTTTTCGATTTTTGGAAAATATGCAGGGAAAAAAGTATGGATCGCATCGCCCAATAAATGTTGTGCTACGGCGGCAGCTCCCTCCTGCTCTCCTTCGTAAACCAATTCGACTTTTCCGGTAATAGCAGGAATAATTCCCATAAAATCAGACAATCGCAACGTTGTTTTATCTACTCCGGATTTCAAAGCCCTTCTTTCTGCAGTACTTAATAAGTTCTCAAAAGCGGTAATACTCAATCTGGCACTCACCCCACTTTTGTTATCAATATATTCGCTTTCTCTTGCTTCAAAACTGATTTGTTCTAATAAATCTCTCGCTAACGAAGGCACGTAAACCATATTATTTTGTGTGGCGTCCAGTTTTGCTTCCTGCTCTGTAATGGTTCTGGCAATTTTAATGGTTTCCGGGTAATGTGTCAGGATTTGAGAACCTATCCTGTCTTTTAATGGGGTTACAATACTCCCACGATTCGTGTAATCTTCTGGATTTGCTGTAAATACAAATTGCAGATCAAGGGGCATTCTCAATTTGAATCCACGAATCTGGATATCGCCTTCCTGCAAAATATTAAATAGTGCTACTTGGATTCTCGCCTGTAAATCCGGTAATTCGTTGATAACGAATATACAACGATTCGCTCTTGGAATCATCCCAAAATGGATCACACGATCATCCGCATAGGACAGTTTTAAATTTGCTGCTTTAATTGGATCGACATCTCCAATCAAATCTGCAACGGTTACATCCGGCGTAGCTAATTTTTCGAAAAAACGGTCGCTTCGGTGTAGCCAGGAAATGGGAGTTGCATCGCCTTTAGTTTCAATAATATCTTTGGCAAAACGAGAAATGGGCTGCAACGGATCGTCATTAATCTCGGAACCTGTCACAAACGGAATGTATTCGTCCAACAATTCGATCATTTTGCGCGCCAATCGGGTTTTGGCTTGACCACGAAGCCCTAATAAATTGATGTTGTGACGCGACAAAATAGCACGTTCTAGTTCCGGAATTACGGTATCTTCAAAACCGTGAACACCTTCAAAAGTTGGTTGTCCTGATTTAATTTTATTTCTTAAGTTCGTACGCAACTCATCTTTGATGTTTATACTTTTGTAACCTGATTTTTTTAATTCTCCGAGAGTTTTTATATTTTCTATTTTCATATTGCTTTTAAAATTGTTATTATTGTTAACTGTCAATTTGTTCTTGACTGCGCTCGAACTGACAACTGAGACTGTGACTAATTACTATTTTATTCTCTTTTTACGATTGGTTTCATAATCCTCAAAAATCATTTCACCCAGTCCTTTTAATCCGGTATAAAATGCTTTTCCTTGATTTGATTCGGTGAATTTATTGACGAATTTTTGCAAATACGGATCATTCGCAATCATAAATGTGGTGATTGGAATGTGTAGTTTTCGGGCTTGCTGCGCCTGATTGTAGCATTTATCCACAATATATTCGTCGAGTCCGTTACTGTTCATATAATAGGAACCGTCTTTTTCGCGGACACAACTTGGCTTCCCATCGGTAATCATGAAAATTTGCTTGTTGGTGTTTCGTTTCCTGCGCAGAATATCCATGGCTAGTTGTAAACCGGCAACTGTATTGGTGTGGTAAGGACCCACTTTTAAATACGGTAGATCCCGAATTGCAATGGTCCAAGCGTCGTTTCCAAAAACCAGAATATCTAAAGTATCTTTTGGATAACGTGTCGTAATCAATTCAGCAAGAGCCATTGCTACTTTCTTGGCGGGAGTAATTCTATCTTCACCGTACAAAATCATACTGTGGCTGATGTCGATCATCAAAACAGTACTCATCTGTGATTTATATTGCGTTTCTTCGACAACTAAATCATTTTCGGTCAACATAAAATCTGCTACTCCGTTATTGATTTGGGCATTGCGTAAACTTTCGGTCAAGGAAATTCGTTCGAGTCCGTCACCAAAATGAAATTCCCGAAATTCCCCGGTATGTTCGTCACCGTTTCCGGAATGTTTAGTCTTGTGATTGCCGCTTCCGGAGCGTTTCAGATTACCAAAAATATTGTCCAAGGCTTGTTGCCGAATGGCACGCTCCGTCTTGGCAGTAATACCAATTCCAGCAGTTCCATCCTCTTTAAGTTCATCGCGGATGTATCCTTTTTTCTTTAAATCTTCAATAAAATCATCAATACTGTAGTGTTCATCAGTGAGTTTATATTCTTTGTCCAATTCCCGTAACCAGTCGATTGCTTCATCAAAATCTCCTGAAGTATGTGTAATTAATTCTTTGAAAATACCAAAGAGCTTATCAAACGGAGACTGAAAGGGGGCTTCGTATTGCTTGAAATAAAAACCTTTTTTAGTGTCATTTTTCATAGCCAATAAAATTACACCAATAAAAAATGTATGCTATACAAACATTTATTAATTTTTAGTTAAAAACGATAAAGTCCAAAAAAAGCTACCTAAAAAAATTGTCCGTCCACATAAAACCAACATCCATTTTCAAGTTTAAAAGTAGAAAATTCATGATGAATTTGTTTATGAAGTTTGGTGTCTAAAAAATGAGCTTTGAATTCTACCGTGTTCTCTGTGGATTCTATAATTTCCAATTGCTGCCATTTATTTGAGGTGGCCCAATTTAGAATTTCAAATTTAGAATACTGCTTTCTCACCGTAATATGGGTCGTGGCTAACAAATAATCTACTTGATGCGTTGCATAAGCTGAATATCTGGAACGCATTAAAGACTCCGCAGTAGTCGCTTTTTTTACTCCATTAATAATGGGTTCACAACAATCCTGGAAATTTTTATCAAAACCGCAATAACATTTATTTTTGATCATTCTTTGATAAAATTCGTCTAAATGGATTCGGTTGCCTGTCCATTTAACCCTACTATTTTTTGATGCAACTGGTTCAACAAGACTTGATAGCGGCTTATCTCCATTAGGTCTTCATCCTCTTCGGCAAAATCCAGGAGTTCATCTAATTGCTCGCTAACTTCTGCTAATTTAGTATTGGCTTCCCGGGCATTTTTTTTAGCAATAAAATCTATTATTTGCTGAACGCCACTTTTTACTTCGCTAAATTTATTTTTTTCCATGATGTAGTTACATTATTTTTCTGAAGCCTTATCTTCATTAAATTTTTTAGTGATTTGCTTTAGTTTTTCCTTGCGCAGCATTTCAGCTTGTTTTAATTTATCCTGCGCTTTGTGCAACTTATCGTTGTGTTTTTTAATATTTCTTTCGTTATTTCTACTCATGCTCTTGCGCTCTAAATTATCAAATGTTGAATCAATTTTTCGATTCAAAAACTACTGCAAAGTTCGGTTTAATTATTGAAATTAAAATTGTTTTTAGTTTGATAGTGCTTCTTTTAATTGTCAACAGGCTACTTTACGCTTTAAATTTTCAAATGGGCTTTGAAATATCTTCTCCGTAGTGTACTTTTTTTTTGCGAAAATCATTTTTTTTTGATATCAAAGATTATGAGGCATATACTGTAAATACACTAAAAAATATATAAAACACAAAAATTGATACTGCAACTAAATCCAAAAAAAAAATATACTTTAATCTTTATTTTTTATATATTTATTTTTTTAATGATATTGCCCCAAAAACCTACTAAAAATACTACATAATGTCTAAAAAAAAACATAATAAATTCATCCGATGGTTTATAGACAAGCCCAGGACAATGGGCTTCATGACATTTCTCATTTTAAGTTGTCTCACTGGTTTCATCGTTTGGCAGCAATACCAACTAATAAAAGAAGATGAACAACGCGAAATGAATACTATTCTTCATTTTGTTCGTCAAAACATTCATCAATCGCTTAAAAACTGTTACACTTCAACGTTAACATTAGCACTGACCATCAATGACAAAGGTGTTCCTGAAAATTTTGATTCCGTAAGTAAAAAACTGATTGAAACAAATACCAACATCAGTGCAATTTTGCTGATTCCTAATGGAATAATTAAGTACATCTATCCTTTAAAAGGAAATGAAGCATCCTTAGAATTAAATGTTTTAACAGCACCCCATCAAAAAAAGGAATCTTTAAAATCTATAAAAACCCAAAAAATGTATTTTGACGGGCCTTTGAAATTAAAACAAGGCGGAATGGGAATTATAGGACGGTTTCCAGTATTTGAAAACAATAAATTTTGGGGATTTTCAGCCATTATCATTACATTAGAAACTTTTTTAGAAACTTCAGGGATAACAGATATTGATGATTCTAAATATTACTTCCAGTTTTCAAAATTTGATAATGAAAAAGAAATTTTCTATTTGCCCATTAGAACTGAATTTTCAAAAAATTATACTATTTCAACTTCTATTCCGGATGGCAACTGGAAATTATATCTGATATCAAAACACGAGAATTACCTCTATCCTCAAATTTTAATTCCTGGAATTATTGGTGTGTTTTTTGCTGCGCTTTTTGGTGTTTTACTATTTATAGTGCTGAAAATACCAAAAGAATTGCTGTCTCTTGTAAATACTCAGGCCATAAAATTATTGAATTCTGAAATAAAATTTGAAGCCATATTTGATCAGGCACCTGTAGGAATAGCGCACATAAATTCCTTAACCGGTAATTTTATTGAAATCAATAACCAATATTGCCAATTATTAGGATATTCTGAAAAGGAAATGAAACACTTAAATTTCCAATCAGTAACGCACCCCGATGATTTAGAACAAGATTTAATAAAACTTGAAAAACTCCGGAATGGTGAAATTACTGAGTATTCAGTGGAAAAACGGTATTTTACAAAATCTGGTACTATTCTTTGGGTCAATCTTACGGTATCAGCACTCTATAAAAAAAATAAAATAGCATCCACTAATATCGCTATTATAGAGGATATTTCAATAAAAAAAGAAGCGGAGCAATTAATCAAAAAAAGTGAAGACCGGTTCAAAAGCCTTTTTCTGGACTCTCCATTACCTCTTAGAGAAGAGGATTTTTTAGATGTTAAAAAATATCTGGAGGAATTAAATTTGTTTGGAGAAAACAAAGAAAAGGTAACAGAATATTTCAACAATAATCCCGCAGTTGTTGACAAATGTCATTCTTTAATTAAAGTTATCAATGTTAACAAAGCTAACTTGTTGCTTTATAAGGTTTCCTCATTAGAGGAATTAATAAGTATTAAAGGAGAATTGTTTAATATGAAGTCCAGAGAAGATTTCATAAAAAATTTGGTCTCAATTACTCAATATAACAAACAATTTATTATTGAAACCGTAATAAAAGATTCAGAAGGCAAATTACGGGACATTAACTTAAGATGGAATGTTATTCGTGGTTATGAAAAAACATTTGAACGAATCATTGTTTCCACACAAGACATTACTGATCGTAAATACTCTGAAAAAATAATTATAGATTCCCAACAAAGAATTAAATCGCTGATCAATACCATTGACGGAATTGTTTGGGAATGCGGTGTTACTGATCTTACTTTTAAATTCATTAGTCAGAAAGTTGAAAACATATTAGGTTATACCCCTGAAGAATGGCTTAAAAGCCCTACTTTTTGGAGTGACCATCTCTATTTAGAAGATAGTGAATGGGTTCAGAATTATTGTACTATACAAATAAATGACAAGGCAGACCTTGATTTTGAGTATCGGATGGTAGCCAAAAATGGGGATGTAGTTTGGCTGCGTGACATCGCAAATGTTGTCATTGAAAATGGTAAAGTAGCAAGATTACAAGGCATTATGATTGATATTACTAAAACAAAAGAAGCTGAAAAAGAGTTAAAATCATCCTTTACTCTTGTTACGGAACAAAATAAAAGATTGCTGAATTTTTCCTATATCGTTTCTCATAACTTAAGATCACATACTAGCAATATTACTTCAATTATAGGATTAATCACCTCCTCAGAATCCGAAGAAGAAAGAGCAGAAATGATGGAGCTTTTAAAAACAGTCTCTAGTTCGCTGAACGAAACCATGTTACACCTGAATGAAGTCGTAAACATAAGCACAAATATTGGTTTAGTATCCGAACCTTTGAACCTAAAACAGTACATTCAGATAACACAAAATGTACTTTCGGAACAAATTATGGCCCATGAAGTCACTATTATTTCAGCCATTTCAGATCAAATAATGATAAATTATAATCCGGCTTATCTGGAAAGCATACTTTATAATATTATTTCAAATTCTATTCGTTACAGACATCCCTCGCGAAAACCCATCATAAAAATTACTTTGGTTATAGAAAACGAGATGAAAGTCCTTCAAATTTCGGATAACGGAATTGGGATTGATCTGGTTAAAAATGCCGATAAAATTTTTGGAATGTACAAGACCTTTACCCCTAATTCTGATTCAAAAGGAATTGGATTGTTTATTACTAAAAATAAAATTGATGCTATGGGAGGAAATATCACCGTGGAAAGTGAACCCGATATTGGAACAACATTTAAAATCTATATTCAATGACAAAAAAAGCAATCTGGATAGTCGATGATGATGCCATTTATCAAATTATCGTAAATAAAATAATTCAAAGGTCCGAAATATTTTCGAGGGTTTCATCATTTAAAAATGGAAAAGAAGCAATTGACCATCTTCATATTGCAGTAGAAAATAATGCTGCACTTCCGGATATCATTTTATTGGATATTAATATGCCAATAATGGACGGCTGGGAATTTATGGAAGAAATGGGACTTATAAAATCTTTATTTGATAAACAAATCATTGTGTATATCGTGAGTTCCTCCATTGCAGTTGAAGATAAAAACAAATCTAAATCATATGAAAATATTCTGGGATACCTGTCTAAACCTATCACTACTAATGATTTATTATTGATTTCTTTATGTGATTAAAAACACGAAGCAGTCTATTAAGTAAGTCGAAAGTTTAAAAGTCGTAAAGTCAAAAGAATTAACTTTAAGTAAAATGACTTTAAATCAGATTGTTACATAATTTTATCCTGATTTTAAAACACGACATTATACCATGGTTATTACTTAAAAGGCGAAAAATCAATATTTTTCAGATGATTCCGTGGCTGGCATCAAATAAATTCTTTTTTTATTTCCTCTAACGTTTTAGTGGTAAAAATTAATTGATTGATAATTTTCTCTCTCAAAAGATCAATATCGTCGCAATCAAAATAGTTAGCCCACGAAGTCAGATTGAATAAATTCCGGATCTGCTTGATGCGTTTAGTGGTTTCAAAACTGGTTCTCAAGATCGCTTTTTTATCATACTTTGGATTATTTCTGTGTTGGTAATTGACTGTTTTCTTTAGATAATTTGCTTCTAAATAATAGAGTTCTTCTATAGCATTATCTGGATAAAAACGATCCCAAGAAGCATAACCCAATTTAATTTTAGAAATTGTTTCTGGTTCTAAAGGTTCTAATCGCCATTTGCTATTAGCTAATCGTCCCCAATGATTGGACAACCGATACATTCCCGTTTTAGTATAATAATATTTACTGCCCGATTTGCTGTCATACTGAATTTTCAATCCATTTATAGCATCAATAGAAATTTCATCAAATACACAGAAAGTATTTTTGAAAGAATTAGGGTTGGGACGAAAAATTTTATCCATGATGCAAAGGTAATCAGAAAATCAGGGCAAACACAACAGTTATTTGATTCCTATTCCATGTGCTTGAATGACAGGTCAAACGCATTAAAATCACAATTTTGCATTCTTTTATAGATGCTCCAATAAAAAACAATACATTAGTGAAATTAAATTTTATCAAAAAATTGTTGTTAAAAACACCTCAAACCGATCTCTTTATGAAAAAAACAGTACTATCGTTGCTCTTAGTTGGATTTTTTACGACAATGCATGCCCAACCATCAAAAACACCAGCAGCTACTCCTGCCTCAAAAGAAGAATATTCAGCTGCAAATCTTATTTTCAATCCGGATTCGCAGGTCATAACAGAACACAGCACAACTATCAAAGGTCAAAAAGTGCCTTACAAAGCCACCACTGGGACGATGCCGGTTTGGGATGAGGATGGAAAAGCAATTGCCGGATTATTTTACACGTATTATGAGCGTTCTGATGTAAAAGATCGTGCTGCCCGCCCTTTAGTCATCTCCTTTAATGGCGGTCCAGGTTCCGCTTCGGTTTGGATGCAAATTGCCTATACGGGTCCCACTTTAATTAATATTGATGATGAAGGTTATCCCTTACAGCCTTATGGAATCAAGGAAAATCCATATTCGATATTGGATGTTGCCGATATTGTTTTTGTAAATCCTGTTAATACCGCCTATTCAAGAGCGACAAGTAAAGAAATACCAACCACTAAATTCTTTGGTGTAAATGCCGACATTAAATACCTTGCTGATTGGATTAATGGATTTGTATCCCGAACCAATCGTTGGGCTTCACCCAAATATCTCATTGGTGAAAGTTATGGTACTACGCGTGTTTCCGGATTGGCACTAGAATTACAAAACAGTGAATGGATGTATTTGAACGGCGTTATTTTAGTATCGCCAACTGAATTGGGAATCACTCGTGGAGTCGCTTCTGAAGCTGCACTGAAACTGCCTTATTTTGCTGCTACGGCTTGGTTCCATAAAAAATTACCTGCTGATTTACAGAACAAAGATTTAACGGATATGCTGCCTGAAGTAGAAGAATTTACCATAAATGAACTGCTTCCCGCAATGAGCAAAGGAGGCGCATTGGACGATCAAAAAAGAAAAGAAATGGCATCCAAAATTGCGCGCTATTCCGGACTTTCGGAAAAAGTGGTTTTACAAAATAATTTAGATGTTCCCTATGATTATTTCTGGAAAGAATTGTTGCGCGATCAAGGATTTACCGTAGGAAGATTAGATTCTCGTTACAAAGGAATTGACCGTAAAACCGCTGGTGACAGTCCTGATTTTAATGCCGAACTTACTTCTTGGCTCCACTCCTTTACTCCTGCCATCAATATGTACTTGCGCAATAATTTGAATTACAAAACCGATTTCAAATACAATATGTTTGGTTCTGTGCGGCCTTGGGATGATTCCAATGATAAAACTGGAGAAAATCTGAGACAAGCCATGGCTCAAAATCCGTATTTGCATGTAATGGTTCAGTCCGGCTATTATGATGGGGCTTGTGATTATTTCAATTCAAAATACAACATGTGGCAAATGGATCCAAGCGGAAGACTAAAAGATCGAATGTCCTGGAAAGGTTACAGAAGCGGGCACATGATGTATTTGAGAAAAGTAGATTTAGA
This sequence comes from Flavobacterium bomense, assembly GCF_003970355.1. NCBI lineage: Bacteria > Pseudomonadati > Bacteroidota > Flavobacteriia > Flavobacteriales > Flavobacteriaceae > Flavobacterium > Flavobacterium bomense. Next base: position 17,822 of record NZ_RYDJ01000008.1, read on the forward strand.
AACTGCCAACGAGGATATCAGACAATTTATAAAACAATCCTTGCCGAAAGCCGGAGAGTCGGCAAAATATTAGTGGATAAAAAATTTCTAAAAAGGCTGTTCAAAATAATTTTGAACAGCCTTTTTTATTTTTTACATATACATTGGCTAATATAAAATACGTAACGGCATTTATGGGTAAAACAAAACCTATTTTTGTGACGTGAAAAAATCAGTTTCAATTATTGGAGGAGGACCCGCAGCACTTATACTGGCTGCATTATTGGATTGTGAGAAATTCAAGGTTACAGTCTACGAAAAAAACAAAACACTGGGAAGGAAATTTTTGGTGGCCGGAAAAGGGGGATTTAACCTCACCCATTCGGAACCCATTGCTGAATTGATTGCACGCTATACACCACCTCATTTTTTGAAAAAAGCATTGCTTGATTTTGATAATGAAGACTTTAGACAGTGGATAGATACCATCGGTATCCCAACCTATATTGGCAGTAGCAAACGAGTATATCCTGAAAGTGGCATCAAACCCATAACAGTACTCAACGCAATTCTGGATGTTTTGACTAAGCAAGGTGTCGCTATTCAATACCAACACACCTGGACGGGCTGGAGGAACAAAGATGACATCGTTTTCAATACAGATACAGCAATAAAATCCGACTATACCATTTTTGCCCTGGGCGGTGGTAGCTGGAAGATCACCGGTTCTGATGGTGCCTGGCTAGATTTATTTGAAAGGGAAAATATTCCTATCGTTGCTTTTCAATCTTCGAATTGTGCGTATCGGGTGAACTGGCCGGAAGATTTCATCTTGGAACATGAAGGCAGTCCGCTTAAAAATATTGCGATTAGCTGTTTGAATAAAAGACAAAAAGGCGAAGCGGTTATCACACGTTTCGGTTTAGAAGGAAATGCTATTTATGCACTTAGTCCATACATTCGGGAAGAATTGGAAAGCCAACAAAAAGCTACAATTTTCCTAGATCTCAAACCAACCTTATGTCATGAAGATTTGCTTGACAAAATTAGAAAATCAACTTTTAAAAAGACGAGCGAAACATTACAGAAAGAAGTAAAATTGAGTCCCGCGCAAATTGGACTTTTGAAAAAATACCTTTCGAAAGAAATCTACTTGAATCCAGAATTATTGGCTCAAAATATTAAAAAATTAAGCCTCGAAATTACCGGTGCTGCGTTATTGAACGATGCGATATCAACAACAGGCGGTATCCAACTGAATGCTGTGGACGAAAATTTTCAACTAAAAGATAAAAAAAGTAATTATTGCATTGGTGAAATGCTCGACTGGGATGCACCTACCGGAGGCTATCTCTTGCAAGCTTGTTTTAGTATGGGAATGCACCTCGCGCGCCACTTAAACAGTCTTTCTTAGATTTTATTACAACACCATTTCTTCAAACAAGCGTTGTGTTGTTTGTTCTAAATCATCACACAATCCTGGATGTGGTCTTGAGGTTTGAATGGCGGAACTGCGAAGTGCTGTCAACCAACGGAAACGCGATGGAATATCAAATTGTCCTATTGGTCCTCCTGATTTTTCGCCATGCGCTACTTTGGCAAATGCCAGTATATTTAAATGCAATTGTTCTATATCCAAATCATCCGAAAAAACTTGGAGTTTGGATTCATTTACTGCATACAAAACCTTGATGAATTTTGCTTTTTTACAAAACAGAATAATACCCACATTGAGGAATTCTTCGCGTTCTACCCTAGGCACAACCCGGATTACGGCATACTCATATAAGTGCTTTTCTTGCATTTTGTGCTTCGTTTATAAAAATTTCGGAATGGTTCAAACGTGTTATTAAAAACTGAAAATAGACTTCCCGAATTGCATCCGGAGTTTCATCGGTATCTTCCCAATGGAGCCATACTTCCGGAATCAGATTCACGATATTTTGCAATACATCGTCAGTCATTATTTTTTTGAATGCTACATCAGTTTCTATTAATAAAGAAGCCTGAGGCAACAAAACATGGTCTTTAATCAGTGCAAAAGGACTTTGTGCTTGCTTTTCCCAATTGGTCCACGAATGATGAAAATAAAGACTTGCGCCGTGATCAATAAGCCATAATTCTTTATGCCAGATCAACATATTGGTGTTTCTAAAGGTTCTGTCCACATTGGTGATAAAAGCATCTAACCAAACAATTTGGGAAGCTAGTTTTGGGTTAACCAACGTGACAACAGGATCAAAATTTATGGCTCCCGATAAATAATGCAAGGCTAAATTCAGACCCTGACTCCCTTGAAGCAAGTCCTGAATTTCTTCGTCGGCTTCACTGCGGCCAAAAGCTTCGTCGAGATTTGCAAAAACGAGTTCCGGCATTTTCAAGTTTAATACACGAGCAATTTCTCCACCGATTAATTCGGCAATTAAGGCTTTTACGCCATGTCCGGCACCTTTGAATTTCAGTACATATTTAAAATCGTCATCGGCTTCAGCGAGCGCGGGCAAAGAGCCACCTTCCCGCAAAGGAGCGATGTATCGTGTAACATTTACGGTTCTAAGATGGGGTATTTTTTCCATAATCAAATTGGATAAAGCAATTTTGCTTGGATACAAACTTACAAATAAGTGAGAAGAATTTCGTGTCTATTTTGTAAAATGATTGCTAACAATCTGTCAGTCTGACGAAAAATTAACCTTATCAAGAATATTTTTTATTGCTAAATTGTATCAATAATAAGTTGAATAAATTAGCTATTCATAAAAAAATTACCGGAAACTACAATGATATTCCTCCCTCGTCGGAATGACAAAAGGAAAAGAAATAAAATGAAATGGTAAAAGACAAAATACTACTCCAAGTTTTTTATACTCAAAAAAGCTTTTCCAATATTTGCAATTACATCTGAAGCGATAAAAGATTGATAGCCCGTTTCTGGCAAGGCAATATCCGCGGTTAATCCGTGAAGATACACGCCAAGAATTGCGGCACTAATGGGTTCATAGGCTTGTGCCAAGAGACTTGTAATCATTCCCGTCAAAACATCACCCGTTCCAGCGGTTGCAAGCGCAGCATTTCCGGTGGTATTTTCGTAGAAAGTTTTACCATCAATGATTTGGGTGGGTGCACCTTTCATAACGATTATAATTTCGTGTTGTTTGGAGAAAGAGATTGCTTTATTCATTTTTTCTTCTTCGAAATGCCATTTTCCAATTAATCGTTCCAGTTCTTTGGGATGTGGCGTTAAGATTGTTTTGGGCGGTACTAAAGAAAACCATTCTTTGTTTTGGGATAAAATATTCAGTGCATCGGCATCGATCACTAAAGGCGTTTTATTTGTTTTTAAAAACTGATGCAGCGCATTTTGGGTTTCTACGGCCTGACCCAATCCAGGACCAATTCCGATGGCTTGTGGTGTAATGTCGAAAGTAATATTGGAAATTGATTTCTCCTGATTGTCAGTTAAAACCATGACTTCTGGGATTGAGATTTGTAAAATATCGTACCCACATTTCGGAATGAAAACGGTAACTAATCCGCAGCCGGTTTTCAAAGCTGCTTTAGAGGATAAGCTCACTGCTCCTATTTTGCCGTAACTTCCGCCAATGATTAAAGCGTGTCCTTGAATACCTTTGTGGGTATGTTTGTCTGGTTGTTTGAGGCGTTTTAGAATTTCTTTTTGGTCAATATAAATAGGATTCGTCATGGAAATTTATTTGTTTAAAATTACGAATTTAATAGGAAACAAATTCGTTATTTGAACCGAAATTCCCTAGCCCTGATTATAACGAAAATCCTTATTATACGCCTTTTTGGCGAATAATAAGATTGCAGTGAAAAGCAGGAAATAGCTCCTAAAAATACTTATTACAAATCCTACAGTACAGATTGTTCCGAAAACGTTTGAAACTTTAAACTTTGCTTCGCTCTGCCTTTGTCACCCGAAATAAAATCAATAAATTAGCAAAATTAAATTTTATAGAAAAACACAATGAAAAATACTGCGCTTACGCACATACACGAGAGTTTGGGAGCAAAAATGCTACCGTTTGCCGGATACAATATGCCCATTTTATATGAAGGAGTGAATGCGGAACATGAAACGGTGCGCAATGCCGTGGGTGTTTTTGACGTTTCTCACATGGGTGAATTCCTGCTTACGGGTCCAAATGCATTGGCTTTGATCCAGAAAGTGACTACAAATGACGCTTCGACTTTGACTATCGGAAAAGCGCAATATTCTTGTTTGCCAAATAATGATGGTGGAATTGTAGATGATTTGCTTGTTTATAAAATGAAAGATGAGCAGTATTTATTAGTAGTAAATGCGTCGAATATTGAGAAAGATTGGGATTGGATTTCGGCTCAAAATGATTTGGGTGTGGAGATGAAAAACCTTTCGGATGATTATTCATTATTGGCAATTCAAGGGCCAAAAGCGGTTGAAGCAATGCAATCGTTGACTTCAAAAGATTTATCTGCGATTCCGTATTACCATTTTGAAGTGGGTGAATTTGCGGGTATCAAAGATGTAATCATTTCGGCTACAGGATATACTGGTTCTGGAGGTTTTGAAATTTATTGCAAAAATTCAGAAGTAGAACAAATTTGGACTAAAGTTTTTGAAGCAGGTGCGGCATTTGGAATCAAGCCAATTGGTCTTGCAGCTCGTGACACGTTGCGATTGGAAATGGGTTTCTGTTTGTACGGAAATGACATTAATGACACGACTTCGCCACTTGAAGCTGGTTTGGGATGGATTACAAAGTTCACAAAAGAATTCACGAATTCAGAAAATCTAAAAAAACAAAAAGAAGCGGGTGTTTCTAAAAAACTGGTTGCTTTTGAAATGCAGGAACGTGCGGTGCCAAGACACGATTACGAAATTGTAGATGCAACAGGAAATGTGATCGGAATTGTAACTTCGGGAACGATGTCACCTTCAATGAATAAAGGAATAGGAATGGGGTATGTAACTTCAGAAAATAGTGCTTTGGAAAGCGATATCTTTATCCGAATCCGTAAAAATGACGTCCCTGCCAAAGTGGTAAAATTACCTTTTTACAAGAAATAAAATCATTGGATAAAGTTTAGAATAACTGTATTTTTGCAGTTCAAAATAAGAAATAGAAATGGGAAGAGCGTTTGAGTTTAGAAAAGGAAGAAAAATGAAACGTTGGTCAGCAATGGCCAAAGCATTTACCAGAATAGGAAAAGATATTGTAATGGCCGTAAAAGAAGGCGGACCAAATCCTGATGCCAATTCCAGATTACGAGCCGTGATCCAGAACTCTAAGGCAGTGAATATGCCAAAAGAAAATGTGGAACGCGCCATTAAAAAAGCAACCGATAAAGACACGGCCAATTATAAAGAAGTTTTATTTGAAGGATATGCACCCCATGGTATTGCCATTCTGGTTGAAACTGCTACTGATAATAATAACAGAACGGTGGCTAATGTTAGGAGTTATTTTAACAAATGCAATGGCACATTGGGAACACAAGGTTCAGTTGAATTTATGTTTGATCACACCTGTAATTTTAGAATCCCGGCAAACGGAATTGATCCTGAAGAACTAGAGTTAGAGTTAATCGATTTTGGTGCTGAAGAAGTTTTTGAAGACGAAGATGGTATTTTAATATATGCGCCCTTTGGAAGTTTTGGAACCATTCAAAAAGAATTAGAAAACAGAGGACTGGAAATTCTTTCTTCCGGATTTGAAAGAATCCCCCAAATTACTAAAAAACTATCGGAAGCTGAAATGGCCGATGTAGAAAAATTAATTGAAAAAATGGAAGAAGACGATGATGTCATGAACGTGTATCATACTATGGAAGAAGCATAAACTTAATTTCTACAATAACTAAAACTCTAGCTTCGGCTGGAGTTTTTTTGCCTGAAAATGTATGACTTTAAAATTAAGCCTCGGTCATTTATTGTTTTAAATGTCCTCTGGAGTATCCCATATCCTTTTTTATCAGGTGCTCAAATAATAAATAAAAAATAAAAAAATACAATATTTAATTAAAAAATATAAGTTCCATTATTTAGTGAATATAAGTTTAATTCACGGTCTACAATTAACACGAAGAGATTTAGCAAACGAGTATTTTTAATATATTTTTTCCTGATATCAAGTTTCTTATATTTGCCTACTTTTTGATAAATGCGACGCCCAAAAAACAAGCGAAACAGCCAGCAAGTGAGAGCATAATTATTTAAAAATAGAGCACCATCATTGAATATTAAGAATAAAAGGGAAAATTATTTTTTGTGACAATTTTCAGCAGAATGTAGTCCCTGATTGAATGCGTGTAGTGAATTAACTAAATATTCCTAATACAGAATATCGTTCTAAGGAACGTTTTAAATTATAACATATATGACAAACAACATTCTAATTGAAAATCAATATAAAAGAACCAGTTTATTTGAAAAAGAAAATGTAAACTATTTAGTGCGTATTTTAAAAAGGTTTAATACTGTACCAAAGATAAATAACATCAATATAATCACCTCAACTAGTGAGCCTACTATTTTCAAAATTATACCCAATAAATCGATTATAATTGGCTCGTCCTTTTTGAACAAACCTATTTTAGCTCTAGTTTATTTAAGATATGGTATTGAATGGCAGTTATGGTACAAAGCGTTGAATAACGAAAAAAAAGAGGCTGTTTTATGCGATATCGCTGCACTTGAAGTGATTCGAATATTTTATAATTTACTACCTAAAGATGATAAAGAAAAATTAGAAGATCTTGATTATGTTTTAATTAATTTAATCAAAAATGATACCTATTTAAATACAGAATCTTCATTAATAAACGAAGAGCTACAATCTTTCCATGGTTTAAAAAATTTAAATACTGAACTCAAAGAATCTTGGAAACCTATTATTGAAAATCTAGCAAAACCCACCGAATACTTATTAATGTCTGGAGGAGATCTTAGATTGAATATCGACGAAATTCATTTGCTAAACAAATACGGATGTCGCCCATTCCCAAGACCTGATGCATTTACTTTTGCCTCATCTACGGCGTCCAGCGTTTCAAATTTTGCTTTTGATAAAACCGATAAAGTGAGAAGTATATTAATTAGAAACAGCTTGAAAAACAGTTTTAAAAATACTACTACCGAGTTTTCTGAATTACTAAAAAATAACCTTAGAAAAATATTTAAATTAAATGAGGAATGTGAAATAATTTTTTCTCCATCAGGTACCGATTCGTCGCTGCAAATAGCAGCTATAACACAAATTATTTCCGACAAAGAAATTACACACATTTTGGTGGCCTCTGATGAAACTGGTAGTGGCGTTGCTGCCGCCTTAAAAGGATGCCACTTTGAAAACACTACTGCACTAAATTATCCAATTAAAAAAGACACTAAAATTGAAGGCTTTAGAGAGGTTGATTTAATTAAAATCCCTTTTCGAGATGAAAATGGCGCATCAAAATCTTCTGCTCAATTAGATAAGGAAGTATTTGATGCCGTTATCAAGACCAAAAATCAAGGCAGGCACATAGTGTTACATACTATGGACCAATCAAAATTAGGGTATCAATCTCCCAGTGACGAATTTATAAAAAAACTAAATACACTTGAAAATTTATCAATTCAGATTATTGTAGATGGCTCACAGCTTAGATTAGATCCAAAAGACATACAAAATTATTTAAACAAAGGGTATATTGTTACTATAACAGGAAGTAAATTTTTCACGGGCCCTCCATACTGCGGTGCATTAATTTTACCTAAAAGTGTCAACAAATTAATACATTCTGTAAAAAACACATTGCCCAAAGGTTTAACCCAATATTACAATCATTCTGATTGGCCGGCTTCTTGTTTTTGTTCCAATGAATTATCCGATGGGTATAACTATGGTTCCTATATGCGCTGGAATGCGGCCGTAGTTGAAATGGACAGATACTACAAAACACCTGTTTTATATCGAAATATGGGTATTGAGATGTTTTGCAATTTTGTTGATGATTCCATAAAAGAAGCCACTTTTTTACAGCCTATTTATGGTGATGAAACAAAAACGAAGAGTTACAGCAGTAAAGAATTTGGAATACGAAATATCCGTACCATTTTTCCTTTCTTTATTTTTAAAGATAATGAAGTTTTATCTGTTGATAACGTAAAAAAATTATATACGTTATTAAATACTGATTTATCGGATCAGTTTGAAGGTTCTTCATTAGAAATCATTCGGCTTGCTGCCCAAAAATGCCATATTGGTCAAGCAGTTAATGTAAAATATACTACTGAAATTGAAAGTGCTATTTTAAGAATTAGTTTGGGAGCAAGAGTTATTTCTGAAAGTTGGGTCAACAGAGATATTAGTCTCTTTTTTAGAAACATAGAATTACAAATGAGCCAGATCACGATCACTATTAAAAAAATCGAATTAATACTTAGTACTCCTGAATTATTGGATTAACCAAAAAAGTATTCTTCTTTATATGATCAATAAAAAAGTCCCATTTGCAAAAGCTAATGGGACTTTTTATTTATAATTTCAACTTATTTTATCATTTCTATTTTTTGAACTTCTTCTTGGTTTATACTGTCAAAGAAACCTTGTTCATGCATCCAATCATCACTAAATACTTTACTCATATAACGAGAACCGTGATCTGGAAATATGGCAATAACAACACTGTTAACATCAAACTCTCCTTCATCAGCATATTGCTTGATGGCTTGCAAAACAGCTCCTGAAGTATATCCTACAAATAAACCTTCTTTCCTTGTGATTTCTCGAGCCGCATGAGCACTTTCTTCGTCAGTTACTTTCATGAATTTATCAATAATATCAAAATCCGTTGCTGATGGAATTAAGTTCTTCCCTAAACCTTCTATTCGGTACGGATAAATTTCATCATTATCGAATTCTCCAGTTTCATGGTACTTTTTTAATACGGATCCAAAAGCATCGACTCCAAGAATTCTAATGTTTGGATTTTGTTCTTTTAAGTATTTTGCAGTACCGGAAATAGTTCCTCCTGTTCCACTACAAGCAATTAAGTGTGTGATTGCTCCATTTGTTTGCTTCCAAATTTCCGGACCGGTAGACTTATAATGCGCATCAACATTCAACTGATTGAAATATTGGTTGATATACACCGAGCCTTTCGTTTCTTCATGCAAACGTTTGGCAACATTATAATACGAACGTTTATCATCAGCAGAAACATGCGCCGGACAAACATACACTTTAGCGCCTAAGCTGCGAAGCATGTCTATTTTGTCTTTAGATGATTTAGAACTAACAGCCAGAATACAGCTATATCCTTTTATAATACTCACCATTGCTAAACTAAAACCCGTATTGCCGGATGTTGTTTCAATTATAGTATCACCAGGAGATAAAACACCTCTCTTTTCAGCTTCTTCAATTATGTGCAATGCTATTCTGTCTTTGGAGGAATGTCCCGGATTAAAAGCTTCTACTTTTGCATAAAAAGCACCTTCTAACTCTTCAGTGACTTTATTTAACTTAATAAGAGGAGTATTACCTATAAGTTCTAAGACATTATTGTAAGCGTTTACTTTTTTTTTCATAAAAAAATAGTTAGTTGCAGCAATTTCTAATTACACCTCGAAAGTTACAAATTTAACAAAAAAAAGCTGTTTAGTTTTTAATTTTTTCTAAATCTAATAAAAAACTATATTCCTTTGCTAATTCCTTTAAGGCTTCAAACCGACCTGAAGCACCGCCGTGACCCGCATCCATATTCGTATTAAGATATAAAACGGTATCATTTGTTTTTTGAGTACGGAGCTTTGCAACCCACTTGGCAGGCTCCCAATATTGTACTTGTGAATCATGAAGTCCGGTAGAAACGAACATATTAGGATAGTTTTGAGCTTTTACGTTGTCATAAGGAGAGTAGGATGCCATATAATCATAATATTTTTTCTCGTTTGGATTGCCCCATTCATCATATTCTCCTGTTGTAAGCGGAATCGTGTCATCAAGCATCGTGGTGATAACATCTACAAAAGGAACCTGCGCAATTACTCCGTTGTACAATTCCGGCGCCATATTGACAACTGCTCCCATTAATAATCCACCTGCTGAACCGCCCTCGGCATATAAATGTTTTGGTGAAGTATATTTTTCCTGAATCAAAAACTTAGAACAATCAATAAAATCAGTGAAGGTGTTTTTCTTTTTCAATAATTTTCCGTCCTCATACCATTGTCTTCCTAAATCTTCACCACCGCGAATGTGTGCTATGGCAAATACAAATCCTCGATCCAAAATTGACAAACGCGTAGATGAAAAATAAGCATCCATGGTAACGCCGTATGAACCGTAGGCATAAAGCAATACCGGATTATTCCCATCTTTTTTCAACCCCTTTTTGTACACCATAGAAATGGGTACTTTGGTACCATCTGTTGCTGTGGCCCAAACACGCTCTTCGATATAATTATTTTTATCAAATTTACCCCCAAGAACCTGTTGCTCTTTCTTGATTTCTTTCTCTTTGGTTTTCATATTAAAGTCAATAACTGAAGATGGCGTTGCCAATGATTGGTAACTGTAACGCAAAATATCAGTATCAAAATCCACATTTGTCGTCGTATATGCGCTATACGTTTCGCTTCCAAAAGGCAAATAATATTCTCCTTCTCCACTCCAAGGCATAATACGAATGTGGTTCAAACCATTGGAACGTTCTTCTACAACTAAATAGTTTCTAAAAATTTCGATATCTTCCAGTAAAACGTCTTTTCGATGCGCAATGACATCTTTCCAATTTTCTTTTGCAGTAGCGTTTTCAGGGGTTTTCATCAACTTGAAGTTAGTTGCTTTGTCCTTATTGGTCATGATATAAAAAGAATCTCCAAAATGAGAAATACTGTATTCTAAGCCGCGAACCCTTGGTTGAAAAACCACAAACTCTCCATCTGGAGTATCTGAATTTAAAATTCTGTACTCGGTTGTTAAGGTACTTCCGGAGCCTATTACAATATATTTTTTTGATTTTTCTTTGCCTACAGAAACATTGAACGTATCGTCTTTTTCATTAAAAACTAATATATCAGTAGCTGAATCTGTGGCTAATTTATGTTTAAAAACTTTATCAGACCGCAAGGTAACTTTATCTTGTCTGGTGTAAAATATCGTTTTATTATCATTGGCCCAAACAGAACTTCCAGTAGCATTTTCAATCTTATCCGAAAGAATTTCTTCCGTCTCTAAGTTTTTGATTTGTATCGTATAAATACGTCTTCCAACGGTATCAATACCAAAACTCGCAAATTTATTGTCCGGACTCACGCTCAAACCACCCAATTGAAAGTAAGAATGGTCTTTAGCTAAGTCATTACAGTTGAATAAAATTTCCTCAGTAGCGGTAAGACTTCCTTTTTTTCTGGAATAAATGGGATAATCCTTTCCGGTTTCAAAACGCGTGATATAATAGTAACCATTGTATAAGTAAGGAACCGATTGATCGTCTTCCTTGATGCGGGCTTTCATTTCTTCGTATAATTCTTTCTGAAACCCTTTTGTATCCACAGTCATGGCTTCATAATACGTATTTTCTTGATTCAAATAATCAATCACTTCCAGGTTCTCTCTCTCGTTTAACCAGAAATAATTATCTACCCGTTTTTGGTTGTGTTTTTCTAAAGTTTTTGGAATTATTTTAGCTACGGGAGAAGGAATATTTTTTGACATTTGTTGCGCTTTTATATTAGTAATTGATGGTGCAAAAATAACACAAAGACAACTTAAGACGAGTTTATTTTTCATGAATATTTTATTGATTATAACTATGCAATATAGTAATTTTGTAAATCAAATTAATTTAAAAAATTAAAACATGGATTTAATGGGAATGATGGGCAAACTTAAAGAGACCAAACAAAAGATAGAAGACACAAAAAAACGTTTAGATACTGTTCTTATAGACGAACAAAGCACTGATGGTTTATTGAAAGTTACTTTGACTGCCAACAGAACCCTAAAATCAATTATTATTGACGACACTCTATTAGCAGATAAAGAGCAACTGGAAGATTATTTGATTTTAGTATTGAATAAAGCAATCGAAAAAGCGACAAATGTCAATCAGAGCGAACTGGATGTCGTTACTAAAATGGATATGCCAATGATTCCCGGAATGGAAGATTTGTTTAAATAAAAAAGTTTAAAGTTTAAGGTTTAACGTTTTTTGATCACGATAAAAACTTTAAACCTTAAACTTTAAACAAATTCTCCAAGAAGAACTATACTAACTTCTGCAAGGTTTCCAATACATAGGTATGCATAACTTCCTTATAATCAAGATGCGTGACTATTCGCAGTTTTCCATGCCCCATGGAACTGATTAAAATATTTTTTTGCTTTAACAATTCAATTAAATTCTTTTCGATACAATTTGGAACCAACGAGAAAATCAAAATATTAGTTTCAACCGGCTCTACTGATGCAACCCAGCTTACCTTTTTCAAAACTTCGGCAATTTCTTTCGCTCGCCTATGATCTTCAGCAAGGCGTTCTATATTATTGTCCAAGGCATAAATTCCGGCTGCTGCCAAATAGCCTACCTGACGCATTCCGCCACCTAATATTTTTCGAATTCGCAATGCTCTGTGAATCGTGGCTTTGTCCGCTAACAACACCGAACCAATTGGTGCTCCCAAACCTTTAGACAAACAAACCGAAATGGTATCAAATAATTCACCAAATGCTTTTGGATCTTGATTTTTGGCTACCAAAGCATTCCAGATTCGGGCGCCATCCAGGTGAAATTTCAAATTATTAGCATCACAAACCTTTTTTATTTTTTGCAAATCTTCCAGTTCATAGCAAGCGCCGCCACCTTTATTAGTGGTGTTTTCTACACAAACTAAACTTGTTAAAGGACTGTGGTAAAACTCCGGATCATTGATGGCTCCAGCCACTTGCTCTGCAGTTATCATTCCGCGGTTTCCGTCTAATAAGCAACAAGAAACGCCACTATTGAAGGAAACACCGCCGCCTTCATAATGGTATACATGTGCATATTTGTCAGCAATTAATTGTTCTCCGGGTTGGGTATGCAATTTTATCGCTGTTTGATTGGCCATCGTTCCTGAGGGAAAAAAAAGACCCGCTTCCATACCAAACATCTCAGCAACTCTGGCTTCTAGGGCTATAACTGTAGGATCTTGTTTGTAAACATCATCGCCTACTTCAGCATTTAACATATGAACCAGCATTTCACGTGAAGGTTTCGTGATTGTGTCGCTAACTAAATTTATTTCCATATTTATTTTTATTTTCAGTACGGACAATTCGCGAATTGTCCCTTCGTAAAATTTTTCTATTTTTGTGCCACAAATTTACACAATACCGTTTATTAATTCCAACTAGTTCCGTTAAAACTACACTAATTGTAGTACACGGCAGCAATTTTGATAAATTATTGAAAACAGACCAACCAAATTAATATAATTTTATGACAACTACCGAACAAATTAAAGGTATTGTAGAGCGCCTTGGTGCGTTGAGGAGGTATCTTTGACGTTGATGCCAAGCTAATTGAGATCTCAAACGAAGAAGAAAAAACCTTTGCCCCTGATTTTTGGAACAATCCAAAAGAAGCTGAGATCATTGTAAAAAATCTGCGAAATAAGAAAAAGTGGATTGAAGATTACAATAAAGCAGTCGAAATGACGGATGAATTGCAACTTGCCTATGATTTTTACAAAGAAGGTGAACTTACCGGAGAAGAATTAGACGAACATTACTACGCCACTCAAGCGCATATTGAAGCCATTGAATTCAAGAACATGCTCTCGGACGAAGGGGATACTTTGAGTGCTGTGGTACAAATTACTGCTGGTGCCGGTGGAACCGAAAGTTGTGATTGGGCCGAAATGCTCATGCGCATGTACATGATGTGGGGCGAAAAATACGGTTACAAAATCAAAGAACTGAATTTCCAGAAAGGAGAAGCTGCCGGTATCAAGACCGTAACACTCGAATTTGAAGGCGATTATTCTTTTGGATATTTAAAAGGCGAAAACGGCGTGCATCGACTGGTACGAATTTCTCCTTTTGACAGCAATGCCAAACGTCATACCTCATTTGCATCCGTTTACGTGTATCCACTGGTAGATGATAGCATCGAAATTGACATCAATCCTGCTGACATTGAGATCACGACTTCGCGATCCAGCGGAGCTGGTGGACAAAATGTAAATAAGGTGGAAACTAAAGTACAATTGTTTCATAAACCTACCGGAATTCAAATACAATGTTCCGAAACGCGATCGCAGCAAGACAACAGACAGCGTGCCATGCAGATGTTACGCTCTCAATTGTACGAAATTGAGTTAAAAAAGAAACAGGCACAACGCGCTGATATTGAAGCTGGTAAAATGAAAATAGAATGGGGTTCCCAAATCAGAAATTATGTCATGCAACCTTATAAGTTAGTCAAAGATGTTCGCACCGGTTATGAAACCAGCAACGTTGACGGCGTTATGAATGGAGAAATTGATGAGTTCCTGAAAGCTTATCTAATGATGATGGGACAAAAGGAAGAGGAATAAAATACCATTTAGTTAAAATAAAACAGATCCTACCGGCTTTAAAGTCGGTGGGATTTTTTTTATAGATAAACCCCTTTTTTAACGGCTACATTTTATCATGTTACTTAAGGCATCATACTACTATTTACCTTTTTTTCTAAAGCCATTAGAAAACGGTATTATTTTCTGCTTAGTAATTATTCACGACCCACAATTGCATCCCATTTTCAATGCTAATTTTTTTCTGTTTTGAAAGTAACACTATTATGAAGAAAAATTAATTTAAAAAATATCCTGTTGTATTAATCTAAACCGCTATAATTACTATTTCTTGTCTTGTTTTAATTAAAAAAAGTAAAAATTAGCACCATCCATCCAAATGTAAAAAAAGGAAGACGAAAAGAAACAACATTTAAAAAGAAGGCTTTTTAGATGTGTTTACTTTACGCATAAAAAAAAGTTAATGTGGGAATTATGTAAGTCTTATTCCTCATAATATTTTTATCTTTGTTATTCAATAATTGTTATTACAAACTAGAACAATTTTATTTTTTTCAAAAAAACCAATCTACTTCGTAAAAATTTCCTAACCAATTATTGAATTATACATGCTAAAACCATCTGTTTTACAGTATAAATTATTTTTGGCAGAAGCCAAAAATTAATCTTCTTTAAATATTAGAATTATGGCCATACAAACAACGAATCCCGCAACAAACAAAGTTTTGAAATCATTTGATGAAATGACCGACAAGCAAGTAGATGATGCCATTGTACAAGCTGCCAATACCTTCCAAGATTGGAAAAAAACATCATATTCTGAAAGAGCGGCTGTTTTAAACAAAGTAGCTTCTTTAATGAGAAAGAAGAAAACAGCTTTGGCTACTTTGATTACACTCGAAATGGGAAAAATATTTTCACAGGCAGAAGGTGAAGTTGAATTAAGTGCTAATATATTAGATTATTATGCTAAAAATGGCGAAACCTTTTTGGCCGATAAAAAATTAGAGCCTGAACTTGGCGAAGCCATTATCAGATCAAGCCCAATTGGGGTTTTACTGGGTGTTCAACCCTGGAATTTCCCTTTTTATCAGGTAGCGCGTTTTATTGCGCCAAACATTATGGTGGGAAACACTATCTTGATAAAACACGCTTCTATGGTTCCTCAATGTGCAATTGCAATTCAAGATTTATTTAAAGAAGCGCAAGCGCCAATTGGATTATACACTAATTTGTTAATCTCAGGAAAGAGAGCTTCAGCCATTGTTTCTGACAAAAGAATCAAAGGCGTTTCACTTACCGGTAGTGAAGCCGCTGGTGCAAGTTTAGCTGCAGAAGCTGGTAAAAACCTTAAGAAATCAGTTTTAGAATTAGGAGGTAATGATGCCTTAATCGTTTTAGAAGATGCCGATATTGATAAAACTGTAGAATGGGCCGTAGTTGGCCGAATGAACAATAATGGACAAAGCTGTATCGCTTCCAAAAGAATTATTGCTATAGAAGCTATTGCTGATGAATTTATCGAAAAGTACACAGCTAAACTAGCTAAATTAAAAGTAGGAGATCCAATGGATTCAAATACAGAATTAGGTCCATTGAGTAGTGAAGAAGCTTTATTACACTTAGTAGATCAAGTGGAAAGATCAGTTGCTGCTGGAGCTACCGTTTTACTCGGAGGAAAAAGAGTTGATGGTCCGGGAGCCTTTATGGAACCTACCATTCTAACGGATCTAAATCCTGAAATTCCAGCATATCACGAAGAATTATTCGGACCAGTTTCCTCTTTTTACAGAGTAAAAGACGAAGCTGCTGCAATTGCCTTGGCGAATGATTCTGATTTTGGTTTAGGAGGATCCATATTTACTAAAGATATCGAACGTGGAAAACGACTTGCTGATCAGATTGATTCTGGAATGGTATTTATCAATCACCCAACTTGGACACAAGCCGATTTACCTTTTGGAGGAACCAAAGGTTCTGGTTACGGTAGAGAACTCTCTGAAATTGGAATTCATGAATTTGTAAATAAAAAATTAATTCGTGTCAGTGGAATATCTGATCCGTTCTAGAATAAAACAATATCTCGATTTTTAGATTTAAGAAAAGTATCTAAACGCACAAAATATGTCAAAATTAAACGTTAGTCAAAAATTAATCCAATCGCATCTTTTACATGGTGAAATGATTGCGGGTCAGGAAATTGGAATCCGGATCGATCAGGCTTTATTGCAAGATGCAACCGGAACATTGGTCCAATTAGAATTAGAAGCCATGGGTCTAAAAAAAGCCAAAACGGAAGTTGCGGTTCAATATGTGGATCACAATCTTTTGCAAACGGATTCTAAAAATGCCGATGACCATTTATTTTTACTTTCGGCGGCACAAAGATTTGGTCTTTGGTACAGTCGTCCCGGAAATGGCGTAAGTCACCCGGTGCACATGGAACGTTTTGGCAAACCGGGAAAAACACTCGTTGGGTCCGATAGTCATTCTTGTGCTGCAGGGTCTTTGGGCATGCTGGCCATTGGAACCGGTGGTTTAGATGTTGCAGCTGCAATTGCAGGTCAACCTTATTTTGTCAAAATGCCAAAAGTAATGGGTGTAGAACTCAGCGGTAAACTACCCGATTGGGTTAGTGCCAAAGATGTCATTCTAGAAATGCTAAGACGCTATGATGTAAAAGGCGGAGTGGGAAAAATTATAGAATATTATGGTGAAGGATTGAAAAATCTGAGCGTGATGGACCGCCATGTAATTGCCAATATGGGTGCTGAATTAGGTGCTACAACAACTGTATTCCCCAGTGATGATGAAACCAAACGGTTTTTAATTTCCCAAAATCGGGAATCTGACTGGACGGAATTAATTGCCGATTCAGGAGCAACTTATGATGAATATGCAGCAATCAATTTGGGCGATTTAGTTCCTTTGATTGCCCTGCCTACAAGTCCTGGAAATGTAGTTCCTGTGAGCGAAGTTGCCGGAAAAGAAATTGGTCAAGTCGTAATAGGCTCTTCTGCAAATCCTGGATTACGAGATTTTTGGATTGCCGGAGTGATCGTAAAAGACAAAACAATCAACAGTGCAGTTTCATTTGATGTCAATCCTACTTCGAGACAAACAATTCAAAACATGCTAAAGAATTTTACTTTTGCAAATTTGATTACTGCTGGTGCTCGTTTTCATCAATCAGGTTGTATGGGTTGTATAGGAATGGGGCAAGCTCCCGCTACCGGAACAATCAGTTTAAGAACCATGCCTCGAAATTTCCCAAGTCGTTCTGGAACAGAAGATGATCAGGTTTATTTGTGTAGTCCCGAAACGGCTGCTGCATCTGCCCTGACAGGAAAAATCACAGATCCTAGAGATATGGAAAAAATCTATGGCATGAAATATCCTAAATTTGAGAATCCTGAAGTAGAAATTATCAATACTGATATGCTCGTGGCTCCCCTAAAAGATGGATTAGGAGTTGAATTACATAAAGGTCCAAATATCAAATCGATTCCTGAAATTGAAGCTTTACAACAAGACTATCGAATTCCTATTTTATTAAAAATGGGCGATAATGTATCTACAGATGAAATTTTGAAAGCCGGAGCCGATGTACTTCCCTTAAGAAGTAATATTCCTGAAATCAGTAAATATGCTTTTAGTGTGATCGATCCTAGTTTTTATGACCGAGCCATGAAATCTAAAAAAGAATTTGGTGGACATATCGTTATTGCAAAAGAAAATTATGCCCAAGGTTCCAGTCGGGAACATGCCGCTCTTGCTCCTAAATATTTGGGGCAAGTGGCTGTTATTGCCCAAAGTTATGCCCGTATTGCTTGGCAAAATTTAGTCAATTTTGGAATTGTGCCTTTAGAATTTATAAACGTTTCTGATTATGACAAAATGGAACAGGGAGATTTGATCCGTTTTAAAAACCTCCGTGAAGATGTTGTCAATAGAAATAATATAAAAGTAGTGATCGAAAAAGGGGACGGAAGCACTTTAGAATTTGAAACCAAACACAGTTTAAGTGATCGTCAAATTAACGTACTTGCAAAAGGGGGAATCATAAATGATTTCAGAACCAAACTATAAATTAGTTTTAAAAAAGAAAACAGGAAACAAAACTTCATTAGCTAATGGCTAATGGAGTTTTTATTAAACAAAAAAAAATGAAAACGAAACAAATCGTATTAGCATCAAGACCTAATGGAATTCCAACATTGAATGATTTTAGATCTGAAAATATAGAATTAAACGATCTAAAAAAAGGAGAAGTCCTTTTAAAAGGATTGTATTATTCCGTAGATCCCTATATGCGCGGTCGAATGAATGAAGGAAAATCGTATGTACCTCAATTTGAATTAGACCAACCTATAGAGGGCGGAGTTTTGGCTACTGTAGTAGAATCAAAATCCGATCTTTTCAAAACAGGAGATACTGTTCTGGGCGCTTTGCCTTGGAGCGAACAAATGATTGCCTCTGAAAAAGGCCTGCAAAAAATTGAATCAACAGTAGAATCCCTAACATATTATTTAGGAATACTGGGAATGACAGGACTTACCGCTTATTTTGGTCTAATGCAAATTGGAAAACCAAAAGCGGGAGAAACCGTTGTGGTATCAGGAGCCGCAGGAGCCGTTGGGATAGTAGTAGGCCAACTTGCAAAAATCCAAGGTGCTCGTGTAATAGGAATTGCCGGTTCTGATGAAAAAGTAAAAATGCTAAAAGAAGAATTTGGCTATGACGAAGTCGTCAATTACAAAACAAATACCAATATGAAATCCACAATTGCTAAATTATGTCCAAACGGTGTGGATGTTTATTTTGACAATGTAGGTGGCAGTATTTCTGATGCGGTTATCGAAAACCTGAATTTTCATTCCAGAATTGCTTTGTGTGGACAAATTTCCCTATACAACAGCACCGAAATACCAATGGGACCCCGAATCCAACCCATGTTATTAACCCGAAGTGTATTAATGCAGGGTTTTATTATCAATAATTTTCAAAAAGACTTTCCAGAAGGAATTGCACACTTATCAAAATGGGTCAATGAAGGAAAATTGAAGTTTACAGAAACTATAGTAGAAGGTTTTGATCAATTACCTACAGCGCTACTTGGTTTATTTAAAGGAGAAAACAATGGAAAAATGATTGTGAAAAGATAATTTATCCGAGTCAAATAAATAGAAAATAGCCGGTACTTATAATTAAGTACCGGCTATTTGTTTTATAATTAACCCCAACCATTCAATCAACAAAGTCTCTACCGCTAACTGTTGTTTGCTATTTATTGTAATCAATCAGCATTTCCTCATGTCCAAAGGATAAGGAACAATTACAATATTGTATTCACAATTTATATAACCACTCCATTTATTCCTGTTAAAGAAATTAGTAAGATTAGGAATTTCAACGCTAAATTCTTTTATTTGAAAAATATTAAACAACCAAATCCAATCTACACGGAATGAAATCTTATACAATCCAAGAAATTAATGCGATTCTTAATGGCGTAATTATAGGGAATACTACCCAAAACATTACTGCTCCTGAACAATTAGAAATGGCTACCGCTTCCGAAATTTCATTCATTGGAAACAAAAAATACGAAAAATTATGGTTTACTTCCAATGCTTGTGCGGCAGTGGTCAATGAAGATATTGCTATAGAACCCGGAGAAAATAGAGCTTTCATAAAAGTTAAAAATGCTGATTTAGCGATGTCTCAGGTACTAGAACTCTTTGCTCCACCAACACCAGTATTTACTATTGACATTCATCCCAGTGCTGTGATTGATCCAACTGCCTCTATTTGCACTGGTGCCCGAATTGGTGCTGGCTGTTATATAGGACCTAATGTCATAATTGGAGACAACTCCACTGTATATCCTAATGTGACCATTCTAGATGAATGTACGATTGGTAAAAACACAGTAATCTGGTCAGGAACGGTTATCAGAGAACGATGTCACATTGGCAATGATTGTATTTTGCATCCTAATGCGACTATAGGTGCGGATGGTTTTGGTTTTCGGCCTGACCCACAAAGAGGTTTGGTCAAAATTCCGCAAATTGGAAATGTAATTATTGGTAATAGTGTCGAAATTGGCGCTAATACCTGTGTGGACAGAGGCAAATTCAGTTCAACCATTTTAGGTGACGGCTGTAAAATTGATAATCTAGTCCAAATTGGGCATAACAGCAAACTAGGTAAGTTTTGTATTATGGCTGGAAACAGTGGATTAGCAGGCTCTGTAACATTAGGAAATGGCGTAATCATTGGCGGAAGCGCTTCTATAAAGGATCACACCTCCATAGGCGATGGTGCGATTGTAGGTGCCGGTTCCGGTGTAACAGGAGATATTCCTGCAGGAAAAACCATGCTAGGGTATCCGGCCGTTGAAGCTCGTGATGCACTCAAACAATGGGCAATTTTAAAAAGACTTGTAAATGAATCCAAACATAAATAACCTTTTTTTTTATTAAATTCATAAAAAAGCAGGAGGTAACTTCTGTTTTTTTGTTTTTAAATCAAAAAAATATTCCGTTTTCTTTCTAAACCAATAAAATTTATTTAGTTGAATTTTGTATTTTAGCCCAAAATTATTTTTAACATTCTTTCATCATGGATTTAAACTTCAACAAAAACGAAGACCACAATAAACTTTTACTTTCCGCATTGCGACAAAAATTAAGCATAGTTAAATTAGGCGGCGGTGAAAAACGCATTCAAAAATTACATGGTGAAGGCAAAATGACCGCTCGTGAACGTATTGATTATTTATTGGATCCAAAAGCGAAATGCATTGAAATTGGAGCATTTGTTGGTGAAGGAATGTATGCAGAACACGGTGGATGCCCATCAGGTGGTGTCGTGGTAAAAATAGGATACATCAGAGGCAAACAATGTATTGTTGTAGCCAATGATGCTACCGTAAAAGCGGGAGCCTGGTTTCCTATAACGGCCAAGAAAAACTTACGGGCACAGGAAATTGCTATGGAAAACCGACTGCCAATTATTTATTTAGTAGATAGCGCCGGAGTATATTTGCCTTTGCAAGATGAAATTTTCCCGGACAAAGAACATTTTGGACGTATTTTTAGAAATAATGCCCAAATGAGCAGCATGGGAATTACCCAAATTGCTGCTGTAATGGGAAGTTGCGTCGCCGGTGGAGCTTATTTACCCATCATGAGTGACGAAGCTTTGATTGTCGAAAAAACAGGAAGTATTTTCTTGGCAGGAAGTTATCTTGTCAAAGCTGCTATTGGCGAAAGTATTGATAATGAAACTCTGGGCGGAGCAACTACCCATTGTGAAATTTCCGGTGTGACCGACTATAAAGCCAAAGACGATAAAGATGCATTGGATAAAATAAAAAATATAGTTGATAAAATAGGTGATTTTGATAAAGCTGGTTTCAGCCGAATTAAATCCCAAAAACCAGCATTAGACGAAAAAGAAATCTACGGTGTTTTGCCAAAAGCCAGAAATGAGCAGTATGACATGATGGAAATCATCAATCGTTTAGTAGACAATTCAGAATTTGAAGCTTATAAAGACGGCTATGGCCAAACTATTATCACTGGTTATGCCAGAATAGATGGTTGGGCAGTGGGAATTGTTGCCAACCAACGAAAAGTGGTAAAAACTAAAAATGGTGAAATGCAGTTTGGTGGCGTAATCTACTCCGATAGTGCAGATAAAGCCACCCGTTTTATTGCCAATTGCAACCAGAAAAAAATCCCATTGATCTTTGTTCAAGATGTTACTGGATTTATGGTAGGATCTAAATCAGAACATGGAGGAATTATAAAAGACGGTGCCAAAATGGTAAATGCGGTATCCAATTCCGTTGTACCAAAATTCACTGTAATTGTAGGAAATTCATATGGTGCTGGAAATTATGCCATGTGCGGAAAAGCGTATGATCCAAGATTAATATTCGCCTGGCCAAGTGCGGAATTAGCCGTTATGGGCGGAACCCAAGCTGCAAAAGTGCTGGCTCAAATTGAAGCCTCTTCGCTTAAAGCAAAAGGAGAACTCGTAGATGAAATAAAAGAAAAAGAATTATTTGATAAAATAAAAGCCAGATATGACGAGCAAGTTTCGCCTTATTATGCCGCATCACGATTATGGACAGATGCTATTATTGATCCCTTAGACACCCGAACTTGGATCTCTATGGGAATAGAAGCGGCTAACCACTCGCCTATTGATAAAAAATTTAACTTAGGAATTATTCAAGTTTAACTCCTAATTTACTGGCACTTATATTTATTATTTTGCACACATATAATTGCCTTTATTCAAAGTATTGGTAGTTATAGCATTAGCCCCTTTGCGATATAACGTGCTGAAAATCTAAACCAAATTCATTTTAATTATTTAATATACTTACTTACGCTGTACTTATAAATTAAGACAGCATTATTAGTGGTTTATTCTCAATAGCTGACATACTATTTTTTTGAACAAAAAAACAATCAAAGTTTAGTTTTCTTTAACAATTATAATTTATTATATTAAAATTCAGTAACTTAGTACTAAATATTTAAAACTATAGTATTATGAATAGCGTAAAAAATTTAAATAAATGGGCGAATACGCACACTTATTTAACCGTGGATTTGGTACGAATAACACTTGGTGTATTTTTGTTTATGAAAGGAATCTCTTTTATAACGAACATCCAATATTTAAATGATCTAATATCTCCAATTGACAGGATTGGTGGCGGAATGTTCCTTATCCACTATATTGCTCCAGCACACATGGTAGGTGGTATAATGATTGCTTTTGGTTTACTGACAAGATGGGCTATAATAACACAACTTCCCATATTGGTAGGTGCTACTATAATAAATTTTATGGGAGCAATGCATTCCCAAAATTTACTATTGGCATTGCTAATATTAGGAGCTTGCATATTTTTCTTATTCTACGGAAGCGGGAAAAATTCAGCTGATTATTATTTTAAAATGCAGCAATAATTTAATAAAAAAACATCCCTAATTTTGATCAGAATCATTTTTTAGATAATAAAAAAACGCTTATAACAGGATTTATATAATCGGTTACAAGCGTTTTTTCTTTTTTTATGATTGATTTTTTAATGGAGGTTCAATAAACCTACTTTAGGCTTAGCTAGAGTCCTTTTAAGTAACTCTGGTAGATTGCATTTTTCTTATATTAATTTAAATATTCTTTTTAAATTGACTGTGAAAATTGTTATTTCACCTGTACAGTTTAAACCGGAATGGTTCTGGATTTATTTAAAAAACATGTTGTAACGCAAACCTTCCACTACATCAACATCCGAAACGCTACAAATTGTTTTAAGAAGCAAATACTTAAACATACGAATTGGGACTTTCTGCCATACGTCCATTATTGGTGCAGTATTTATTTAACAATTTGTCATAAATTAAGGGAAAATCTATTAAATCATTGATCTTTCTCAAAAAATTATTCTTTGGAATAAATAAATCATAGACAAAGAATGTTCACTGAAATGTGTTGATTACTGTTGTAGTAACATCTAAAAAAACTCTTATAATTAGAACTAAACATACCAAAAAAGAGGATAAATCCTAAGATTTACCCTCTTTTTATTTATCGATTTATTCGGAAAAAGACTTTTTCAGCGCCCTCGTTTAGGCGGATGTTTTTTTATTAAAAACAATTTAAATACTTTCTGTAATTTCTTTTCGTTTTATTTTTCCGTTTTGTGTTTCAGCGAATTTTGCAACAAACAAAACTTCTTTTGGTTTTTCATACTTATCCAAAACATCAAAAACAGTTTCAGCTATAATTTGTTGTTCCCCTTCAATAATCAATACTAATTTTTCTCCTAAAACAAGATCTTGTTTTGCAGTGACAAAAAATCTGGAATGAATCATAGTAGCTAATTTTTCCTCGATTTGCTCTGGAATTAATTTAATTCCTCCGCTGTTTATGATGTTGTCAATTCGACCTAAAAAAATAAATTGGTTCTCATTGATCAGTTCTACTAAATCATTAGTAACAATTGCTTCGCTTGAAATTTTAGGTGCATTAATAACCAGACAATCTCTGTCGTCTTTAGCTATTTTTATATTAGGTAATACTGAAAAAGCCACCTCACCTATTTCCTTTGCCGCAATATGCGTGATGGTTTCCGTCATTCCATAGGTCTCATACACTTTGGTTTTTAATTTACAAAGTCCTTTTTCAAGAGTTTTATTCATTTTAGCGCCGCCAACAATCATTTTTTTGACATTCTTCAACATTGTCAATGAATTTTGAGCCTGTAAAGGCACCATGGCAACAAAATCATATTTAGTTTCATTGTTTAACAAAGGATGTGAACTTGGCGCAACAAAATCAATATCAAGACCCAGGATAAAACTTCTTACAAACATCATTTTTCCGGCTATATATTTAGTTGGCAAACAATGTAAAGCTTTATTACCTGGTTGCAAATCAAAAAAATCACCGGTTGCAATGGCTGAATTTACCATGGCTTGTTTTTCTATTCGAATCACTTTTGGGATTCCAGTGGTGCCTGATGTATTCAATTCTAGATAGGATTTGTTGTCAAACCAATCTAGGATAAAATCACCCACAGCTTTTTCATATTCTTCCCCTTCTTTGATAAAACTATACGCTACTCTGCATAAATCGTTTCGATTTAGATGGTAACCATTCATTTTAAATAGATTATGAACATTTTGATACGTAATTGTATTGACCATGATTGCGTTTTTTTTTATAAATTATTGAAACTGTTCTATTACTAAATTTTTCCAGTTAATTTTTCTTTCCAATTTTTCCAGTTGTATTTTCTACTAAAGATAAATAAAAGTATCGGGTAAATAAAAACAACCGGCACAATAACATCTAATCCCGCAGATGGATCCGAAATATCCTTAAAAACAGAATGTGTCTGAAAGGCAGACCAATCCGAAGTGACCAGCAATGCACCCACTAAATTATTAGCTGCGTGAAATCCCAATGCGAGTTCCATACCCTCATCCATCAAGGTAATCATTCCAAGAAACAATCCGGTTCCTATATAATATACTAAAATAATAGGACCAATCTTAGTTACTTCAGGGTTAAACCAATGCATTCCCCCAAAAATAACAGAAGTCATCAGCAAAGGAAACCACTTGTTTTTAGCAAGGTTCGCAAATCCCTGCATCAAATAGCCTCTGAAAATATATTCTTCAGAACTAGTTTGTATCGGAATTAAAACAATACCGATGAGAACCAAAATAGCAAATGGAACAGGCTTAAAATTGATCACAAAATCACTTGGACTATAAAAATAAAATAACAACGTAGATACAACAGTAAATGCCGCCCAAATTAAAAAGGAAAATACGATTCTCTTCCAGTCTACTTTAGCTCTTGAAGTAGTTACCGAAAGTAGCGTTTGATGATGCAAATAACGCACAACCAAAATAATACTTCCCATGAGAACCACAAATGGAATCAGGACTAAAAACAGGGTTAAATTGGGTTCAAAAAACTGCATTACGGCTTCATTATTTAAAGGATAAGGTTTTCCTTTAACTGTTGTTTCATAAATTAAAAGAATTATAAGTGGCAACTGACCCAAAGTTGAAGCAAAAATAAATATAAATGACCCCTTAATATATTTCCAAAACGTATTCTCTGATTTTAAACCCTGCGCTATAAACATCTATTTTAATTTAATTTTATACTTGATTAGTTTCACAAACGTTATTTTTGTTACCACTAATCTAATGCTTTTAAACAATTATTTAAAAACGACTAAATATGATACAAATATACCATAATTCACGTTGCGGAAAATCTAGAAATTGTCTTGCATTAATAGAAAAATCAGAAAAAGAGTTTGAAGTAATCAATTATCTGACAAGTCCGCCCACTTTTGAGCAATTGTCTGCAATTATAAAGAAACTAAATATAGCACCAATAGCATTGGTTCGTCAAAAAGAAAAAATTTGGATTGAAAATTTTAAAGGAACAACGATGAATGAGGAACAAATCATTCAAGCTATGCTATCAAATCCAATTCTGATAGAAAGACCCCTGGTTATCATGGGAAATAAAGCAATAATAGGAAGAGATTTAGAAAAAGTAGAGGCCTTTATTTCCTAAAATTCTTATTTTTTTAATTAACATTTTTTTATGATTTGTACTATTAAACCATCTCTTACTTTTACAATCTAACGACTGTAACCAAAGTTTTTTTAAAATGAAAAAAATGAAATCTGTTTTAATTCTAGTGCTTTTCTTTACTACACTATTTAGTTTTGCCCAACAAGCTCCCACCCAAAAAATTAAAATTTCCGGTAAAGTAATAGAAAAAATCAGCAAACAACCCTTAGAATATGCTACTATAACATTCCTGAATCCTAACAATCCAAAACCGGTTGCCGGAGGAATAACAAATCCAAAAGGAGAATTTGATATAGAAGTTATTCCAGGTGTTTACGATATTAATATTGAATTTATTTCTTTCAAAGTAAATGAAATTAAGCAAAAAAACCTTCAGGTTAACACCAGTTTAGGATTGATTAGTTTAGAGGAGGATGCGAATCAATTAAATGAGGTTATTATTCGATCTGAAAAAACTACTGTCGAAATCAAATTAGATAAAAAAGTATACAACGTGGGTAATGACCTGATGGTAAAAGGTGGAACTGTAAGTGATGTGTTAGACAACATTCCTTCTGTAGCGGTAGATATTGAAGGAAATATAAGTCTTCGTGGAAACGATAATGTTCGCGTTCTTATTGATGGCAGACCCTCAAATGCCATAAATATCGCGGAAGCCTTGCGATTGATTCCTGCGGATGCCATTGAAAAAGTAGAAGTGATCACTAACCCATCAGCACGATACGATGCGGAAGGTGGTGGTGGATTATTAAATATCATTTTGAAAAAAGGAAAAAACCGAGGTTTAAACGGAACATTTATTGGCTCGGCAGGTTATCCTGAAAATAATGGTTTGAGTGGTACATTAAATTATAAATCTGACAACTTTAATCTTTTCACTACTCAAGGATACAACAAGCGGAACAGTCCAGGAAACGCTCTTACAAATACCAATTATTTAAATGCGGACAACACTATCAACAATATTGTAAATGAAACCCGAGAAAATGACCGATTTAGTAAAGGATACAATGGAAATTTTGGAATAGAATTGTTTTTAAACGAGACCACCGCATGGACCAATACATTCAATTACCGAAAAAATAACGGAGATAATCGGGATAATGTTTTTCAGAATTATTTTGAAGCAGACAATACTTTTGATTACACTCGCAACCGAATCAATTTAGAAAACAGTGATAGTGAAAATGTAGAATTTGCAACTAATTTTACTAAAAAATTCAAAAAAGAAGGACATAAATTAACCCTTGACGGTTCCTTTTCAACTAGTAAAGACCTCGAAATAGCAGTAATTACGGATAGAGCTACCAATACCGCTAAGGTAAAATTTGACAACACCCTCAACAACCAAAGTCAAAGTCGAAATTTACTACAGATGGATTATGTGTTGCCTATTGGCGAAGGAGGTCAGTTTGAGGCTGGATATCGTGGTGATTTTTCAGAATTACTCACGGATTATCAAGTTGAAAATGACGGCCTAATCAATAAAAACTTCACCAATACATTAGAATATAAGGAGAAAGTGAATGCTGTTTACACCCAATATGGAATGAAAATAAATAAATTTTCTGTCTTAGTAGGATTGCGTTTTGAGGATTCTAATATTAATATCAATCAATTGGCAACTAATGATTTTAATACTAAAAAATACAATAACTTTTTCCCAAGCGCCTTCTTTACTTATGAAATCTCAGACAAAAGCAGCGCTTCGGTAAGCTACAGCCGAAGAATACAAAGACCAAGAGGACGAATGTTGAATCCATTCAGCAACTTGTCTAGTAATATCAATATTTTTGTGGGAAATCCAGATTTAGATCCTGCTTTTTCAGATGCTATTGATTTTGGTTATATCAAAAGATGGGATAAACTTACCTTTAATACATCCCTATATGTAAATAAAACAACAGATGTTTTTCAATTTGCAAGAAGAGAATCCGGAGATTTCGTTAACGGCATACCAATAACAATCAGTTCACCAATTAATTTAGCTACAGAATATAGAGCAGGTTTTGAATTCACGTTAAATTATTCTCCGTACAAATGGTGGAAATTAAACGGGAATTTCAATTTCTTCAGAAACGAAACACAAGGAGATTTTGTTTATACTGATTTCAACAACAAAATAATTACACAAAATTTTGACAATATCGCAACATCATGGTTCACCAGAATCACCTCAAAAGTTTCGTTGCCGTACAAAATTGACTGGCAAACGAATGCGACTTATAATGGTGCAGAAAAAAGTGCTCAAGGAAATCGTCTAGGTGTTTTTAGTGCAAACTTAGCATTCAGTAAAGATATCATGAAAGACAAAGGAACGCTTTCGTTTAATATCAGCGATGTATTCAATTCCAGAAAAAGAATGATGGAAACAAACCTTCCCGGATTTGCAAACTCCTACGGTGAGATGCAATGGAGAGTCAGACAGTTTAGTTTGTCATTCACATATCGTTTTAACAAACCAAAAAACGAAAAAGAAAAACAGCCTAAAAAATTGCAAAATGATAACGAAGGAGATTATCAAGGATAATAAAGTAAGGACTCATGAAAATGGGTCTTTTTTTTTATAAATTCATCAGAGCTAATAAAATTGAAAAGTAAAAGCATAAAAAAAGGACTCCTTTTCAGAAGTCCTTTTTTTATTTAACAAACAGATTATACTGATTGTTCTTTCTTTGCTTTTCTTTCTTTATACATTTCCCATAAAGCACCGCCAATCCAATATTGAACGAAACCTACAAGAAAAAACATTAACCAAAATCCTATAGTAAGGATGGTTAAGAAAAGTAAAAAGCCTAAATACTGTGAAAATTCAAACATGTTTTCCGGAATTTTTGAATGTAGCCACAAATGTAAGTTTAATTCCTTTTCGTACCAATAAAAAACCATAAAAACTATCAATCAATTTTTATAAAAAAGGAATTATCCGTATTTTTGAACTCAGAATTTGGAGCTATTTCCCGCTGTACGCTCCAATCTTTTCTTTTTGAAAATAAAAAGAAAAGGATTTCCGTTGCCATCGGGGCTAAAAACGTAATAAACAACATAATTATTCTTAAATAACAACAAAATGAAATTCAGAATAGAAAAAGACACCATGGGTGAAGTGCAGGTTCCCGCTGACAAATACTGGGGTGCACAAACAGAACGTTCCAGGAACAACTTCAAAATAGGCCCATCAGCTTCCATGCCAAAAGAAATCGTGGAAGGTTTTGCATATCTTAAAAAAGCAGCGGCGTATGCCAATTGTGATTTAGGCGTTTTACCAGTCGAAAAAAGAGATGCCATTGCTGCGGTTTGTGATGAAATTCTAGCCGGAAAACTAGATGATGAATTCCCATTGGTAATTTGGCAAACAGGTTCTGGTACACAAAGTAATATGAACGTGAACGAAGTAGTTGCCAATCGTGCTCAAGTTCTTAAAGGATTCAACATTGGCGAAGGCGAACAATTCATCAAAGCCAATGATGATGTGAATAAATCCCAATCTTCAAATGACACCTTCCCTACCGGAATGCACATTGCAGCCTACAAAGCAGTAGTTGAAGTTACTATTCCCGGAGTTGAAAAATTAAGAGACACGCTTCATGCCAAAGCAGTTGAATTTAATACAGTAGTCAAAATAGGTCGGACACATTTAATGGATGCTACGCCACTAACATTAGGTCAGGAAATTTCAGGATATGTAGCACAATTGAACTACGGTTTGAAAGCGGTTAAAAATACATTGGCACACTTATCCGAAGTGGCTTTAGGAGGAACAGCCGTAGGAACAGGATTGAATACTCCTGATGGATACGATGTAAAAGTTGCCGAATACATCGCTGAATTTACCGGACATCCATTTGTAACTGCCGAAAATAAATTTGAAGCACTTGCCGCGCACGATGCCATTGTAGAAACGCACGGTGCCTTAAAACAACTAGCCGTTTCATTGAATAAAATTGCCAATGACGTCCGTATGCTGGCTTCTGGACCACGTTCCGGAATTGGAGAAATCCTTATTCCTGAAAATGAGCCGGGATCTTCCATCATGCCAGGAAAAGTAAACCCAACACAATGTGAAGCATTGACAATGGTTTGCGCACAAGTGATGGGTAATGATGTTTCCATCTCTGTGGGAGGAATGCAAGGTCATTATGAATTAAATGTTTTCAAACCTTTGATGGCTGCAAATTTCTTGCAATCAGCCAGATTACTTGGTGATGCTTGTATGTCTTTTGACGAACATTGTGCACAAGGAATTGCACCTAACTACAAACGTATTCAAGAATTAGTTGACAACTCATTGATGTTAGTTACGGCTTTGAATACTAAAATTGGGTATTACAAATCAGCTGAAATTGCACAAACTGCACATAAAAACGGAACAACTCTCAAAGAAGAAGCTGTTCGTCTAGGCTACGTAACTCCAGAAGATTTTGATGCTTGGGTTAAACCCGAAGATATGGTGGGAAGCCTTAAATAATTAATTATCAATGTTGAATTTTTAATTATTAAGCTGTAAATTAGAAACCCTGCAATGTAACGTTGCAGGGTTTCTTTGTATCTATTTATATTCTAAATAGCAAAATTTAAAAATTGATCTTTGCTTACATGGCTTATCTGATTATTTTTTTTCATCATATAAGTCAATTAAGTTTCTTTATGCTTTGAGAAAGAATGTCTTATAGTTTTTATTTCTTATTAATTGTATCCATAACTTCTTTCATGATTCGAATGCTTTTCAATTTGTCTTCATGATCAAAAATTGGGCTTGTAATCATCAATTCATCAATTTGCGTATATTCGATAAATTGTTTCAATTCTGTTTCTAATTTCTTTTTGCTTCCTACAAACGAACAAGCAGTCATTTGATTCACATGAAAATGTTCTTCTTCACGCATAATCCCATCTAGCGAATCAACAGGCGGTTGCAATTGTTTTCTATCATTCCGAATCAAGTTCAAAAACATTTGAGTCAAACTGGTTGATAATTTTTCCGCTTCTTCATCCGTATCAGCAGCTATGGCGTTTACACAAGCCATAGTTTTGGGTGCTTCTAAAAATTGGGAAGGTTTGAAATTTTCTCGATAAAACTCAAATGCCTGATGCATTAGTTTTGGCGCAAAATGACCGGCAAAGGCATACGGCAAACCATTGGCAGCAGCCAAAGCAGCACTATCCATACTGGAACCTAAAATCCAAATGGGAACATTCGTTCCTTCGGCAGGAAAAGCGCGCACTTTGGCTATAGCATTATCTTTAGAGAAAAATTCTTGCAGTGCGGCAACATTTTGAGGAAATCGCTGCGATTGCTCAAAGAAATCTTTCCGAATCGCTTGTGCGGTTAATCCATCTGTTCCCGGCGCTCTTCCTAATCCTAAATCAATCCTGTTGGGAAACAATATTTCTAAGGTTCCAAACTGTTCCGCTATAATTAACGGAGCATGATTGGGCAACATTATTCCGCCGGAACCTACCCGGATATTCTGAGTCTGGCTGGCAATATAACCAATCAGAACAACCGTTGCTGTACTGGCTACATTAGCCATATTATGATGTTCGGCTAGCCAAAAACGGTCGTACTCTAAACTGTCTGCCAGTTGCGCCAGTGCTGTTGTTTTTTTAAATGTTTCGTTTGCATCGCTATCTTGAGTAATTAATGCTAACTCTAATATGGAAATTGGAATCTTTTTAGTCATTATAAATTTCTGATTTTATACAAAAATAATCATTTTCGGTCGAGCCAAAAATTGTCTGGTGTTAATTGATTTATAATATTATAAAACCAAAAAAAAACATGTCTAAAAACTTTTAATAAAAAAAACCGGCAACGTTGTATTCAGGGCTTTTGGATTCATAAGAAAAAAGATTTATTTTCCATCAACATAATTTTGTAAATAACTAAATCGTGGAGTCAGTTTTCCGTTTTCAGTTATTTTGGCTCTTTGCAAAATTCCATCTTTATCTCCATTGAAAAATGCAGGAATTACATGTTCCATGAACATTTCTCCAAATCCCTCACTGGCATCTTTAGGCAATTCACACGGCAAATTATCAACTGCCATAACCACAATTGCCGCAGGATGAAACACATCCACTTCTTTATCTTCATTTGGCACATACCCATAGAGAGGTTCAGCAATTGTTGATGATCTGAGGGTGCAGGCTATTGGCCCATTCACATCACAAGAAACATCTGCCACTACTTTGATCTTGCAATCATTGGATTGAAGCATTTCTCGGGTCAAAATTACCGGAGCCTCATTGGCATGAAAATGTCCTGTTATATAGATATCAGACACTTTTGTAAATCTTTCGAAATCAGAAACATATTCTTTTGGATTGTGATAAAAATCAATAAAATCTAAAACCTGCCCGTCTTTTCTTTTGTTATATTCTAAGACATCTATTTGAGTATAAACAGGCTGCGAATAGTTTTTAGTTAAATAATTCTCCACCGAAACTTCCTTTATTTTTATAGCATCCAAAATTTCTTTGGCTCCGTTTCCCACTTTTCCTGTTCCTGTAATAACAAATTTTAAAGGCGGTAATACTAATCGTTTTAAATGAGCTATTAAGGCTTCTTTACCGGATAATGTTTCTGCTTTTGGCAATTTGAACAATTCGAATTTTATTCCAAAAGCACGAATACTGTTGTATGCCCCTACTATCCCTGCATAACGACCAAAACCAATTAACCTGCGATTGTTAGCATCTACAATTGTTTCATAATCGTACAAATCGATATTTTTTTCTAAAACAGCCTGCAATAATTTTTTGTTATAGGGCTGTTCTTTTATGGTATGCGAAAAAAAGAAATAGGTTTTGTTAGGAATCAAATTTTCTACCGGTACTTCTTTTACCCCAAACAAAACATCACAATCACTGATATCATCAGTCAATTCGATGCCTTGATTTTCATATTGAGAGTCGGTAAAAACTCTAATATCAGAGTATTCTACCTTTACCATACACTCTTGATACTGTTGTTTCAGCTTTATTAATTCATTAGGTGAGAAAACAACTCTTCTGTCCGGCGGATTTTTCCGTTCTTTTAAGATTCCAAATTTCATACGTTTTGAATGCTTTTGATTTAGTTTAATATAACTTTATATCGTTTATTTGTTACAAATGTAACAAATAAACGAATTTGAATTTATTTTAAAATTAAAATCTGCAGGCAGTACACTCCTAGTCACTGAAGTACAAAATGATACAAAAATGAGTACCCTGTCTACTGATAAAATAGTGTTAAGGTTTAGAAAAAATAACAAACAAAAAGGCTTTGATTCTATATATTTGCCTTTCCAGCACCACAGAAATGAATTTTATAAAAAAAACAAAGATACTACATATATACCTCCTCTTTTTGATTTTGAGCTCCTGCGCCAAGGAGAAAAAGAAAGTTGAATTAAGTGATGCCCAACTTCCAAAGAGTACATTGCCTAAAATGAAGCCGTTAACAAACCTAGAGCCCAAACTTACCGCGGAATATGTCGATTCAAAAAGAAAAGAAATAGACTCTTTTTACAAAAAAAATTGGCCCAATAACAGCGCAAATGGAAGTTTTCTGGTTGCTAAAAACGGTCAAATTATTTATGAAAAATATGAAGGGTATGCAAATTTCAAAGATAAAACAGTCATTACTAAATCTACGCCGCTGCACATTGCATCTGTCAGCAAGGTTATTACGGCAACGGCTATTTTAAAATTAGTAAACGCAAAAAGAATCGAATTGGATCAAAAGGTAAATACAATCCTGAAGGAATTTCCTTATCCCGAAATTACGATAAAAACATTATTGAATCACAGAAGCGGCATGCGTAATTACGCCTATTTTACAGATCGAGACAAAACGATATGGGACCGACACAACATACTTTCCAATCAAGACATACTGACGATCATGGCTACAAAAGACATTGGTTTAGAATTCAAAACCGATACCCGTTTTAGTTACTGCAATACCAATTATGCCATGTTAGCACTAATAATTGAAAAAATCACAAAACTTCCCTATAAAGAGGCTATGAAACAAATTATTTTCAAGCCACTTAATATGAAAAATACGTATGTTTTTGATTATGAAAGAGATAAAGATACTGCCGTTACATCCTACAAAGGAAACAAAGTCGAGATAGGAAAAGATTACCTGGATGCCGTTTATGGAGATAAAAATATCTATTCTACACCACGTGATTTATTAAAGTTTGACAGAGCCAGAAATAGCGCTGCTTTTTTAACACCTGAACTACAAAGTCAGGTATATAAAGGCTACAGTAATGAACGCAAAGGAACAAAAAATTATGGTTTGGGGATTCGAATGGTCAATTGGGAAACGGGACAAAATTTTTATTTCCACAACGGCTGGTGGCATGGAAATACTTCAGCCTATATTACTTTGAGAAAAGAAGGAGTTACTATTATAGCACTTTCTAATAAATTTACACGAAAAACGTATAATGTACGAAAATTAGCTGTTTTATTTGGCGACTATCCATTCAAATTAAGAGATGAATAAAAAAAAGAATGATTTTAGAATAGTGATACTAGATTTGCAATAGTAATCCCAATAAAAAGTGTAAATTTGCAAACTTAAAATTCAGGATTGGAATTTTAAACAAAAAGGGGTCGACTGGTTTTGACAGCAAGTCGAATTGATAAGTAAGCACGTCGAGCATTGAGACCTTGCTCGTAAATATAAGATCTTACCATTTTACACGGCGAAAATAACTACGCTTTAGCTGCATAATCCGAATTATAGTACGATTAAGCCACGTTCCTATCAGATAGGAAAGCTGGATTCTCCTTGAAAGCCTTGGTTTGTGGCGTTCAGTTTAGGAGAACCGTAAAAATAAACCTAGATTTCCATGAGCTTCGGGTGGATTTCAAAATTAAGAAGATAAGTATCGTGTGGCTGTTTCTGGCCTAGCACAGTATCGAAAACTCAATCAGAAAATAAACGCGTAGAAAGCTTTTTAGTTGCTTGTTTGGACCCGAGTTCGATTCTCGGCGACTCCACTGGATGGGATGATTGAAAAATCATCCCTTTTTTTATTATATAAAAACAAACCTTTTTCCTTCATTAATAGGTGATTACGAGACAATAAATCAATCATTGTAGGTGTTCGATAGATACCATCCTGATAGTATAAGTTGCTGTCGAACACCAGTTTTACAAATTCTCTCTTTTGGGTAATATTAGCTCGATTATATATTGATTTTAAATCAACAAGTAAATCCAAGTTTTTTTGTAAAATTGTAAGTGTATGTTTATCTACTTGGCTTAAACGAGTAATAGAATTTTTGCAAGATGTGATTGCAGTACTACACTTAACGCTGAATTGTCGTATGGTCAACCTGAACTCCCCTCATTTTCATTATTTCCTCAACATCACGATAGCTTAACTTAAATCAAAGTTTGAAATATACAGCTTGAAGAATAATAGATTGTGAATAGCAGTGACCTTTGATATTCATGGATCGAATGATTTAAAAGCGCTAAAGATAAAAAATTATTTTAGATTAGACAGAACTAAATAGAGTTATGTAAAACATATTGCATGAATTTTCAATAAAAATATATGCAATTAAATAATATTTATTAACTTTGTAACATGAATAAATTACAAGAATTAAAAAAACATTTAAAACGAGGAAAAGTATACCGTAGGGCTGATTTGTCCAAATGGTCAAAATCCGTTGACCGCCATTTAGATGAGTTGGTGCAGGAAGGCACTTTGCAAAAACTGTCACAAGGCTTATACTATTATCCCGAAGTAACAGTCTTTGGAGAAACACCTCCAGAAGAAGAAGTATTGGTGCGCTCTTTTCTCAAAGACAAACGTTTTTTGATAACTTCCTTAAATGCTTATAATTCTCTGGGAGTAGGAACCACTCAGTTATACAACAGCAAAACGGTTTATAACCACAAACGTCATGGCGATTTCAACCTCGGCGATATGACATTTTCATTTAGGGTAAAACCTCACTTCCCATTAAAAGCCACCCCAGAATTTTTATTGGTAGACCTGTTAAACAATCTCGACCAATTAGCTGAAGACCCAAAAGAAGTAGTGTCAAAAGTGAGATTGAAAGCAAAAACAATGGATGCTAAAAAACTAAAAAAATCACTTCAGGAGTACGGCAGTGTTAAAGCAAAAAAAATGTTGGAACCTGTTATAACAGCACAATATGTCTGATTACTTACACAACCATAAAAACTTCCGTGATCTGCTCCGTATTGTAGGAGCAGAATTAATATCGAACCTGGACTTATCGAAAAAGACTATTGGATTATGCATGTGTTGTTCGGGCTAAAACAGGAAGGGTTTCAATTCGAACTCAAAGGAGGTACTTCTCTATCTAAAGGGTATGGAATCATACACCGTTTCTCCGAAGACATCGCCCTCCATATCAAACCACCGGCTGAAATGGAAATAAATGAAAACCCAAACAACAATAAGCCCCGGAATATTCAAAAAAGAAAAGATTTTTATGATGGATTGGCAGATGAAATAAAAATAAACGGAATCATAGCAGTAAAAAGAGATGAAACATTTGACGACCTAAAGCAATACCGCAGTGGAGGCATACGATTACATTATGAGAGTATAATGGAAACAATTGAAGGAGTTAAAGAAGGAATTTTACTGGAAGTTGGATTTGACACGGTAACACCAAACAACCCTCTAACAATATCGTCTTGGGCATACGAAAAAGCAATACAGCAAAAAGTAGACATAATTGACAATCGGGCTGTAGATATTGCCTGCTATCACATTGGGTACACTTTTGTCGAAAAACTACAAACAATTGCAACCAAATTTAGGCAGGAGCAGGAAGATAAAATAGAAAGACAAAATTTGATACGCCAGTACTACGATGTCTATAGTCTGTTACAAGATAATACAGTAAAATCATTCATAGGCACAAAAGAATATCAGAAACACAAAGAAGCTCGTTTTCCTCCCAAAGACTATGAAATACCCATTGCTGATAATGAAGCTTTTTTATTGAAGAATTTAGAACTTAGAGAGCGATTTATAGAACGATATAAAAAAACAGCTAAACTGTATTACAAAGGCCAACCTGACTTTGACGAACTACTTGTTGAAATCGGTAAATGGGTTGAGAAATTGTAGTTTTCTAAATTAAGCCATGCTCTTGAATAATTTTAAATCTAAATATTTCATTATATTTGCTATGGATGGATTCGAAAATTTTCGAGTCAAAATTGAGGAGCAAAAGCAAGACCCTAGGATAATAAAAGTTATTAAAACGTAACAATATCAACCGGTTAGAAATGGAATACAAATCCCTCTTTCTCCGCTGGTTATTTCAAAAAACCTACCAAAACCCTTTAAATCCTATGATTTAGAGGGTTTTTTAATTTACTCCCTATCCAAATTATTCATAGTTTCTCATTCTAAAGGAGTACAATTCGGGGCACTATAAAATTTCAAAAACATTGTACCCCTACCTATGTAAACCCTTTTGAAACAAGGGGTTCATTCATTGAACATCTTGTTTTGAGTTGATAGTTTTTCTAAATTTCTATTAACTTAAAGGTTACCAATTATGGACAATCCAATTTCAATCCTTTTTTATTTAAAAAGAGTCAAAGTCAATGCTCAAGGTTTGGTTCCAATTTTTCAACGAATTACCATCAATGGTAGACGACTGGATAACAGCACCGGCAAGTTTGTTGACCCAGACAAATGGCACTCCGAAATGTCTAAAATGAGAGGGACTTCGGAGGAAGCTCGTTCAATCAATGGACATCTTGACGATTTAAAATCAAAGATTTTAAATGTGGAGAAAAATTTAATTAAAAAAGACATCCCGGTAAACTTTGAATCCTTCAAAAATGAGTTAACCGGTAAAAAAGAAAGGGAGCGAATGTTAATTCCTATCTTCCAGGAACACAATCGTAAAATCAAAGAACTGGTGGGTCAGGAATACGCACCTGGTACACTGGAACGCTATGAGACTTCGTTAAAACACACTAAAGATTTTATTTCTTGGAAATACAACATCACGGATATCAATATTGAGAAGATCGATCATTCCTTTATCACCGAATATGAATTCTACTTGCGCAGTGAACGAAAATGTGCCAATAACACTGCTGTAAAATACATCAAGAACTTCCACAAAATCATCAACCAGTGTTTGGCCAATGGATGGCTAAACAAGGATCTTTTCGCCAATTACAAAGCAAAAGTCAAAGAAGTCATTCGAGAGTTCCTTTCTGAAGCCGAAATAGAGCAAATGATAAACAAAGAATTTGTTTCCGAGCGATTGGAGCTCGTTCGCGATATATTCGTTTTTAGCTGCTTTACAGGCTTGGCATATATCGATGTAAAACAATTTTCCCTTCCAATGGAAACAGAAAAAAATAATGAAAGTAAATCTTTGCGATAAGTACCCAAAAACGGTACCTATCGCAAAAAGATACTTTTTAATGAATGAAATAACCTTCCGAAAACAAATAAAGTATATCGAGTTAAACCAAATGCATTTGGAACCAAAAGGTCTGTTGAGTCTGAAGGAATTTCCAGATTTTATTGAATATCTGTATAAAATTAATTCAAGAAAGAAAACCAGATTAATATAGTATATACCGGTAAATGAAGCCATAAAAGCCAAATATATATTATCAATAATTTATGAAAATTTAATTATTATTTCCACAATGTGGAAAACCGTAAAACATAAAGATTTTAATTCTATAAATTTGAAATATTTAAGCAAAACACTGTAAATAAAACACAAGGGTTTACTTACAGTAATAATAACCAGTTCAAAATTTGAATAGGTTTATTTGTTTAAAATTTATAGATTTACAAGGTGATTTATTTCAACACTTAGTTGTAAATCAACCTATTTAGACTCATAAAAATGTTTACAACAAAACACCAATTAGTCCGGTACAACAAGCTAGACAAATGCTTTCAAAACTTTGGTAAAGAATATAGCATCGAAGATCTTCTCGATTCGGTAAATGATGCTATAATAGAATTTGATCCAAATAGCTCTGGTGTTGAAATCAGAACCTTACGTAAAGATATTAGTTTTATGAGAAGTTCATCGGGATATGATGCACCTATTGAAACCATTAAAGGTGCTACTGGTTTCTATTATCGCTATTCTGATAAAAACTTCTCCATAAATAAAAGTCCACTCAATAATAATGAAGCAGAACTATTAAAAAATGCAATATCAATTTTGCAAAGATTTGAAGGCAGCCCAGAATTCGAATGGATAAATGAAATAGCACCATTATTAAATGACAAATTTGGGTTGAAAAATAATGAAAACAAGGTGATGTCATTAGAATCTAATATTGACTATAAAGGGTATAATCTCATAACCCCAATTTTCAATGCAATAATCAATAAAACAGTTATCAAAATAAAATATGAACCATTCAACACTCCTGAATATGAAATTACCTTCCATCCATATTTTTTAAAACAGTACAATAGCAGATGGTTTGTTTTTGGATATAATGAATACAATGATAATTCACAATGGAATTTGGCATTAGATAGAATAAATGGTGATATAGAAAAAACAAATAATAAATACAAAGAAGACACTACTAACTGGAATGATTTTTTTGAAGATATGATTGGGGTTTCAAAAGGACAAGACGAACAATCAGAAGAAGTAAAACTTATTTTCAATAAAGGGCAAGCCCCATATATAAAGACAAAACCATTCCATAGTACTCAAAAAATGAAAGTTTTAGAGGATGATTCTTTGGAAATACGCATCAACGTTATAATAAATTATGAGTTGGAAATGAAAATACTATCTTTTGGTGAAAAGGTAAAAGTTATTACTCCAGAAAAATTAGCACTCAAAATAAAAGAACGAATCAAACAACAGCTAAAAAATTATTGAATCTTGGTGTGTATCTATAATGCACAGAGCCCTTTTACATTTGCATTATAAATTTTAAATATAATATTTATGAGCTTCTTTTCTACTTTACTTCTAGCAAAAAATTTACCAAAACACGACGGAAGACCTCTTTGGAAATATATGTTTAATGATGAGGATTATGAAAAACTCCTAGAAGAATTAAAACTTGCTCGACCTTTATCTATCGATCCAAGAGATGTTACAATGTATTACGCAGAATGGTGGAAAAAAAATTACAACGGTGGAACACCAAGTAAATTCGAGATTTTTAATTCATTAAATGGCAATGTAAGACATAATTTTAATCAAGAAGATTTTTTTAAACTTGCTGTAACAGGAGCTCGAATGTTAGGAATTAAGTGGATAACCCGACAAAACACACTATACTTTAGAACGTTACTTTTACAAGGAGGGCTACCTTTATCTCACATCTCTGAA
This sequence comes from Flavobacterium bomense, assembly GCF_003970355.1. Taxonomy (NCBI): domain Bacteria; kingdom Pseudomonadati; phylum Bacteroidota; class Flavobacteriia; order Flavobacteriales; family Flavobacteriaceae; genus Flavobacterium; species Flavobacterium bomense. The sequence goes on from NZ_RYDJ01000008.1 coordinate 58,860, forward strand.
AATCAAGGTATATACCTAAATTTTTTAATAGCAGTTTTAGAAGAACAACCAGAAACGATTGAGGATTTTATTTTCAAACCCCACATTACAGGGCTTTTGCCTCTGTCTAGTCAAAACAAAGACATTTATGAAAATTGTTTCGAAATTGTAAAATCATTTTTAAATAAAGAGGATATTTATGACGAGCTTTTTAAAGAAAGTGAGGCTTTAAAAGCAATTTCTAATACTCTAAAAGCTAGAGAAAAATTACTCATTAGAAAACAAAGATTTTCTAAACCTAAAAACTACTGGCTTTTAAGTTTCAAAAAAGAGAAAATAAGTATTATTCTGAGAATTGGGCTTGCAGATTCATACAACTCAGAATCCCTATCCAATATTTTAGGCTTTGAAGTAACAGGTAAAGAATATCAGTTTTATGTAAATGAAGAATTAATATGTGTATTCCGTAAAATGATTAACGGGAACTTTAAAACAGACTGGTATAATCAACAAAATCAAGAGTGGAATGGAGTAAGTAATTTGCCTTATACATACGTAATAAAGGATGGTGAAAAACACGAAGTAACGGATTTTATTGAAACGATTCCGAACCTAAAAGAACCGAGTCTTTGGTCTAGATTTTCCGATAATGAATGGCGTTTAATAAAAGGAAATGGTACTTCTAACAATGAGGCCGCAATACTTTTTCCCGCAGATTGGTATAGCAATCTTCTAACAATGGACCTTTCTTTATACGAGGAACAATTATCCTGGTTAACTTTTGAAGGAGAAGTGGAAATTTGCAATCAACAACAAGTTAGAAAATATCTAAGTGGTGTAAACTCATTTGAATGTACAATTGTAAGTAAAAAACCAGCTTGGATGCTAAAAGCAAGTATGCCCGTTGTAAATAGCATTCCCAATGTTATTATTTATGATGAGAATAGCAATAGGTTACCTGATTCAAAGTCTAAAATTTGGATAAGAAAACATAATTCAAATGAAAGTTGGGAAGGACTATCAAAGTTACATCATATCCCATTGGGCTGTATTGACATTAAGATAGAGAAAGAGGGACTCATTGCTTATGATATGTTTTTTAATATTGGCAATCTCAAAGCTAAATATGCCACTAAAGCTATAGATAATGCAGAAATAGAAATAAATAACCTAGAATCATTTGAATTTAAATTGGATGAATCTCCGATTTTAAAAATACAACAACTCAATAATAAATTCTCTTTAAAAGTTAATACCGAATACTCAAAAATACCTACCGGAATAAAAGGTTCTCTTGGACAAAAAAACCAAAAGAAACTTTACTTCGAGATGGCTTCTCCATTTGAAGGGATGGCTATAACTAATGCCGATGGGAAAGTAATTACTGAAGTAGAGAAACTAACTTTGGCAAACTTATATGGTCTTCGGATTTTGAGTACACCGAATACCGGAACTATTCTTAGAATTAAAAACAGATTAAAAACAGAAGTGATAATTACTAAGGAGATTAAAGAATCCTCTCAACCAATTATTTCATTTTTAGAGGAAATTACAAGACTGTATTATTTAGCCGATGCTATGGATTACAGAAACAAAGTTTGTTTAGAGTTAATAGAAGGTAGTAAGACAAAAACCTATGAAATTACTGGATTTAGCCATACTTTAAATGTAGAAAAACAATTTGAAAACAATGTAAGTCTGCAGTCTTCTGAAGATGAATTAGATTTATATGCAATCCCATTAAATTGCAAATCCGAAAATATAGAGTTAATTCCTTTAGTTAGGAATGAATTATACTATACGATTCCTTCTACTGAAATAACGAATCAATTTATTGTTATATCATCCACAGAAAAGGGCAAACAATTAATGCCTCGTTATGTGAATACGAATGAAGAATTTGTAGAAATAAGTAAAAAGGAACGTATGGATCAATTTCACTCCCAACTATTAGAAGAAAATTTTGATGGTCAAATATGGAAGCAGTCATTAACTTATTTTACTATTTGTATTAAAAACCACATACCATTCTCAACATTCGATCAATTAAGAGCAATTTCAAGAAGTTCAAAGGTCGCTGCAAGAGCCTTTTTGTTTTTAGGAATTAACCAGGAGGAAACTGATTTTTTTATCCAAAAAGCTATTCCTGAAATGGAAAAAGATTTAGGTTTTTGCTTTCATTGGATTAAAAATGAGGACTGGGGAATTGCATTAAATGAATTAGACGAACTATATAAAAATCAATATTTTGTACAAATTTCCGGATTGATCTCTTTATATATGCGGGAAAATGGATTTGATGATATATTAAAATTTATTATGGGCGAAAATATCAAAAAAGAAAATATCTTATATAGTGATATACGTGAGGTACGAGCTTTACTGGGCGAAAGAGTACTGAAAGAACTTCCACGTATGACTCCTAAAATCACAAAAGAATATAATATTTCTATAAATGAACATTTGCCTGTAAAATTATTATTAAGAGCACCTATTGCGGTCGCTGAGTCAATTAACGATACCCCAAATGCATATCCTATTTGGGCTGGCGATGACCATAGAGAAAGTATTAGAAGAAATATACAATACAGCCAGTATCTAAATTCTGAATTTTACAGCAGAGTCATTTTACAAGCCCTAAAAAATTAAACTATGAATTTTCAAGAATTTTATACTAAAACAGAAAACAGATTAACAGATGCTATTCTATCACTTTGGGCAACCGGAGATAAAGAAATGCAGGATTACTTTAAGTATTTGTTGACTCAAGAACCTATAATAGCTGATGCAGTTTTCCAAAATACTTTTCCTTGGGAACAAGACAAGCTTACATTTGGTGAAACTACTAATGTATTTCAAAATGAATTTATAAATGCTCTTGATGCTATTAGAGATAAAGAATTTCAATTTCCAAAAGATAGAAAACCATATAAACATCAATTAGAAAGTTGGGAAGTATTACTAAATCAAAAAAAATCAATTGCCGTAACAACAGGTACCGGATCTGGTAAAACAGAATGTTTTATGCTTCCAGTGCTACAAGATATCCACGAAAATTGCAGACATCAGCAAGGTATAAATGCGATATTTTTATATCCTTTAAATGCCTTGATTGCCAGTCAGAGAAAAAGAATGCACGCTTGGTGTTCTGCTTTAGATGGAGTGAAATACGCATTGTTAACAGGTGAAACTTCAAACAAAGAAAGTAGTAAAGACAAAAAAGCCAAAGGGCTTCCTGAACTTATTTCAAGAGACCAAATTAGAGAAACACCTCCTCAAATATTATTTACCAATCCAACAATGCTAGAATATATGTTGGTAAGAAATGCCGATGTACCTATTCTTGAAAAATCAAAAGGAAAATTGAGATGGATATTGTTAGACGAAGCACATACACTCACTGGTTCTAAAGCAGCTGAAATGGCTTTATTGATTCGAAGAGTAATTACTGCATTTGAAGTAGATGTTGCCAATGTAAGATTTGCTATCACATCTGCAACTGTGGGTGATGGTAATACGGATATACTTAAAAAATTTATGTCAGACCTATGTGGTATTTCAATAAATCAAATTGAAGTTATTCAGGGAAAAAGAGTAAACAATCAAATTTCAGACCAAGACATTCCAAATCTAACGGATAAATTAACTCAAAATAATATAATACTTTTAAGAAATGAGCTGTTAAAAACTGCTGGTTTAAGCCAAAAAGAGATTGGACAAAAATTAAAGATTACAGATAAATACAAACAATTAGAAGCTGTCGATATTCTTGCCGATCAAAAGGTAGATAAAGAAAATTTATTGCCACTACGTGGTCACTTTTTTACTAGAGGAATTGGAGGGGTTTATGTATGCACTAATTCTAAATGTGATAAGCACAAAGATAAAAAACCTGAAAAAGCATTAGGAACAATGTACACTGTAGCTGGAAAAAAATGCAGCTGTGGCCATCCTTTATTAGAGTTAATAGCTTGTAGGAGTTGTGGCAATATGATGATTGAAGGAGAAAGAGCAAAAGGAAGAGACAAAAGAGACAAGATAACCCAAAAAGCGAGTGTTGGATATGAAGCTTTCAATATGGAAAATAATGAAAATGAGGAAAATCAACAAGAACAAACAAATAATAATTCCGTTAGGCTTATTAAAAATAATGTACATCTAAATTTAAGAAATCAAAACCTATTTCCTTGTTCCATTTCAGAAAACAATAACATAATATCAGGGGAAGAATTTTTGATGACAGAGGATAGTCATTGTCCTCATTGTGGGAATCTAAATGAAAACCCTATACACTTCCGGATTTCATCGGCTTTCACTAATAGAATTTTATCCGATATTGTTTTAGACCAAACACCAAATGCTACAGATGCTATAACAGTCACATCAAAAACACTTTACAAAGGCAAAAAGTACATCTCTTTTACAGATAGCAGACAAGGTACAGCAAAGATTGCGGCATTAATAAACATTGACAGTGAAAGTGATTGGATAAGATATCAAACCTATCATTTCCTACTCACCAAACTAAAGAAGAATCAGGTTGATGCAAGTCAAGATGAGTTAATACAAGCAAGAGCTCAGTATGTCCAACAATTAGATGTGGCTTTACCTTTTATGAAAAAAAACATAGAGGAACAAATAAATCAAATCAACATCATTTTAAATACGGGCAATGGGGAATCATTAAATCATAGTCGTTCTTCCTGGAAAGAAATAATTGATTTTATTAAGGAAAAAGATGGTTTCAAAACACTTTTTTTCAAGGGAGCCAGAGGTAACAACATTGCAACTGAAAACGAAACCTATGCTAAATCTTTATTATACGATCAATTTGCTCGAAGAATTCCTAGAGAAAGGTCTTTGGAAAACTTAGGTTTGGTTAATGTAGTTTATCCTAATCTTGAAAATATTCAATTACCTGAAATAGCCATTAAACTAAATATTACAAAGGATGAGTGGCAAAATTTATTGAAAATTGCAGCTGATTATAGCCTACGCTATAATTTCAATTTTTTCTTTGATGATTCAATGAGGTTATTTTCTTCAAAATTTTATCGTTCGCAACTGATATATCCCGCTAATTCTGAAATAGCAAATGCAAAGAAATGGGCACTTTATAACCCAAATTCTATTGCACAATCACGTTTGGTACTATTGATATGTGCTGGACTCGGTTGGCAGGATAAACAGGATATTAATCAAGAAAGAGAAGATCTACTTAATGATTTCTTAGAAAAAATATGGAGAACCCTAAAAGAAAAAATATTAACTGCAGATGGAGATGGATACAAATTAAATTTACTTGAAAACACTCAATTTGAAATTGCTGGACAAGAATTTTTATGTCCTGTTACCAATCGACTAGTAGATAAAATTTTCAGAGGTTATTCACCTTGGGTTAAAGGTAATCTAATGGAAGAAAATTTACGGAACTACAAAATCGACGATAGTAAAAACCACCAATTTCCAACTTATTCTCATCCACATCATTTGAGTGAAGAAAATACTCCAATAAATAAAAATGAAGTTGAGGTTTGGTTGAAAGAAAACAGTCAAGAAGCAAGAAATAAAGGACTCTGGAATGACCTTCACGAACGAATCTTTGATTTTGACAAGCTATATTTAGCCGGAGAACACTCCGCACAACAAGACAAAAAAAGACTGAAAGAGTTAGAACAACAATTTGAAACAGGAGAAATAAATATTTTGAGTTGCTCAACTACGATGGAAATGGGTGTTGATATTGGCGGGATTTCTGCTGTAGTAATGAGTAATGTACCTCCTATGCCGGCCAACTACCTGCAAAGAACTGGTCGTGCAGGTCGTCGTTCAGAAAACAAATCACTTGCATTGACTTTCTGTGCTCCAAATCCTATTGGATTGCGTACAATGAACAATCCAAAATGGGCATTAGAACATAAAATTGCTCCACCTATTTTGGCATTTGATAGTAAAAACATTGTGGTAAGACACGTTAATTCTTTCCTGTTCGGTATTTTTATTAGGCAACCTGAAAATGAAAATAGAGGTCTTAATATAAAAGAAAATATTGATAAATTCTTCTTTGACGGAGCTCCTACTATTGCCGAAGCCTTTTTAAACTGGTTGGAAAACAATGATCTCTCCGACTTTAAAAACCAATTAACCTACCTAGTTAAAGAAACTCCTCTGAGTAATAGTAGTTCCAAACAATTAATCACATTGGTGATTGATAATTTCAAAAAAGTAATTCAAAGGGTTAGAAAGCAAAAAGAAGGTTACGAAAAAAAATTAGCGGAATTAGAAAAAGAATTTGGAGATAACAGTCCGGCTTATAAAGCTGTAAAATATAGAAAAGGGCAATTCCTTCAAAAATTTGTGATAAGCTACTTAGCCGAAGATAATTTTTTACCAAATGCTGGTTTACCAACGGGTATAGTAGATTTCGAAAAATTAACTTTATCAGATATCAGTCGTAATGAGCAAAACAAATTTAAAACAAATCCGAGTTATCCAATAACAAGAGCTTTAACTGAATTTGCTCCAGGAAACAACATACTAATTGATGGATTAAATTATAAATCATCGGGTATAATAATGAAAAACAACTGGGGACAAGCAACAGAGCGTTCTACCATACAAGGATGTAAACATTGTGGTTTCCAACGTACAGTAGATTTTGGCAAAGTAAATGAAAACTGTCCAAAGTGTGGAAATTCAAATTCATTCGTCGGCATAGAATTAGGAGAACACAAAGGGAATTTTACAGAACTTATAGAGCCTGCAGGTTTTTCTATCGATTTATATACCACTCCTACAAGGGTGATTTCAGAAAAAAGCAAACCCCAATATTTAGAACCTTTACTTCTTAATATTGACCCTTGGAAATTAGATCAAAACGGGTATATCGATTTTAGGTCTAGCACTGAAGAAGAAAATGCACAAATACTTTTTTACAATACTGGTAGTGGTGAAGGCTATAGTTTATGTTTAGATTGCGGTAAAGTAGAAGCTTCAAACGAAAAACTCGAAGGGCACAAACGCTTGAGGGGTGGAAAAGATAAAGATGGAGAAAGTCTATGTACAGCTCAAAACATTCGTGATTACATTATTTTGGGAAGTAGATTTAAAACCGATTTTACCGAAATACGTTTGAAAAAGCCTGATAACTCATTTGTAAACGAAAAGAAACTAGCCTATACTTTAGGTGTGATCTTTACTAAATCACTAGCCGAACTATTGGCAATCGAAGAAGCCGAATTAGGATTTGGTATTAAAAAACACAATGGATATCTAACTGTCTTTATTTACGATACAGCTAAAGGTGGCGCTGGCTATTCCTCACAATTCCGTTTATATACAGAAAAAATTCTTCGACAAGCGCTAGAAGTATTAGATAATTGCGAATGCAAAAGTACAGGCTGCACCAGATGTCTAATAGACCGAAATACACAATGGCATATTGAAGATGTTGATAGACATATTGCTATAGATTGGTTAAAAACTGCTCTTGATAACCAATTACCGGATGTACTTAAATCTAAAACATTAAATGCAAACCCAGTTTTTGGTTCTTTATTGGATGAAATTAAACGCTATAATTATCATTTCGGAATCAAAGAAATAAACATCCATACCAACAATACCATTGCTGATTGGGAAACTGATAATATGGAATGGTTAGAAAATTTAAAAAGAGATAGAATCAAAATTAACCTTATTATCGAAGGTGATGTCAAATACGCCAACAATCAGGAAAAATTATCGCTACTCCTATTATCGCATAACTACAATCTGAAGAAAGGAAACGATGAGGCACTTTTTGAATTTCCGGTACACCTAACAATAGAACTGGAAAATAATAACAGGATTGGATATGTGTCTAAGGCAAATTATGCCAATTTAGAAGACAAATGGACCAAGGATGTACAAGAAAAATTCTTTAAAGTGGAGTTGGATAGCATTAAAAATAACGAACCTTTTCTGTTACCAAATTTCACTACCAGTAATTTATACGAATCTAAAATTCATACTATTACCAGAAATAGTCAAAGTAATGATTTAGCTAAATTTGTAACAGAAAACCTAAGCAATGCACAAGATTTAGTATCAAAAATAAAGGACAAATCTTTCACTGTTTCTTATTTTGATAAATACAATCAATCCGAATTTTCAATGCGATTGATGTTACAATTTATCAATGAACTTAAGGAATTATGGTCAATTTCTATTTCAGAATTCAACGTGCATTTAGAAAAATCAGCCTTCAAAAGTCCAAATTATCCGGAATACATTATTCACAATTACAAAGAGTATGACGATTATGCTTATGATTTGAAGGAACTATCCAATGACTTTAATTTCAAAATCAATATAAAAGAAGAAAATAGACTACCCCATTATAGATTTTTCCAATTTAGTGCCGATGATATTTCTTTTAGTATTCGCATCGATGGTGGTATAGCTCACGGCTTTAAACCTGTAGAAAGACTATTGTCAAAAGATATGACATTAAATGATCAAATTTTTGAAATACGAAAAGATGTCCTTCACGATATAATTTATAACATAAGTATCGATAATTAAATAAGACCTGAAAATTCAACAAATAAAAAATAGTAATTTACTGTGTACACATAATGCACACACCCTCTCTAAATTTGCTGGGTAAACCAATAAAACGTAAATCCAATGTCTGATCAAACTTCTATCAAATGTCCAAAATGTGGTAATTCAATCGATGTGAATGAAATTCTAAAACACCAATTAGAAGACAGTATCCGTTTAGAATACCAAGCTACTGTTAACGCACAAGCAACCGAATTAGCGGCTAAAAACGAAGAATTAGAAAAAGCGAAAGCCGAATTTGAATCCAAAAAGAAACTGGAAAATGAAATGTTTGCAGACCGGTTGGAGCAAGCTAAAAAAGTTTCTGAAAAAGAAATAACTGCGAAAATAAAAATCAAACTGGAAGAAGAAAACAAAGAACTCTTCTTGGCTAAGGAAATAGAACTTACTGAAAAATCGAAAAAGCTTGTCGATTATAATAAAATGGTAGCCGAAAACGCCAAATTGCAACGAGAAAAATCAGAAATGAAAGAGGCTATTGAAGCCGAAAATCAAATCAAATTGAATGCGGTTTTAGAAGTGGAAAGAGAAAAAATAGTCAAACAGGAAGCCGAAAAAAACGAAATGAAAATCAAGGAGTTTCAGAAAAAATCGGATGACCAAAATAAACTGATTGAAGAGATGAAACGCAAGCAGGAACAAGGTTCTATGCAGTTGCAAGGCGAAGTAATGGAACTAGCTATTGAGGAATGGTTAGCTTCTCAATTCCCTTTAGATACAATTGGTGAAATAAAAAAAGGAGTCAATGGCGCCGATTGCTTGCAAATTGTTAATACCCGCGAACTACAAAATTGTGGCACTATTTACTATGAAAGCAAGAATGCCAAAAACTTTACATTAGGTTGGATTGAAAAATTCAAGAATGATATTCGAGATAAAAAAGCAAATGTAGGTGTTTTGGTTACCAAAGTGATGCCTAATGATATGGACAGGATGGGAATGAAAGACGGAATTTACATCTGTACTTTCGAGGAATTTAAAGCCCTAAGTGCTATCTTGCGACAATCGTTGATAAAAGTAAGCGATGCCGTTCAAGGACAGGAACACAAAGGAGATAAAATGGCTATGCTGTATGATTTCTTGACTAGCAATGAATTCCGTTTACAGATGGAAGGCATAGTGGAAGGATTTTCGCAAATGGAAGCCGATTTAACAGCCGAAAAAAGGTCGATGATGGCACATTGGAAAAAACGCGAGAAACAAATTCATAAAGTAGTTAGCAATACCGTTCATATGTACGGTTCCATCAGAGGAATTGCAGGTAACGCGGTTCAAACCGTTAAAGCTTTAGAACAAGATTACGATAGTGACGAAACAATTGTAGAATTAGAATAAGAACTGTCAGACTTTGCGCAGTCGAAGCCCAAATTAATATATAATTTCAAAAACACCTTATGATCACAGGCGAAATAAAATCTCAAATAGACAAAATCTGGAACGACTTCTGGACGGGCGGAATCTCAAACCCCTTGACGGTAATCGAACAATTTACCTACCTCATCTTCCTGAAACAATTGGACGACAAACAAACCCTGATTGAGAAAAGAACCAATATGCTCGGTGTGACTACCGACAAACCCATCTATTCTCCCGAACAAAAAGAATTGCGTTGGAGCAGTTTCAAGGACAAAGACCCGGAAGTAATGTTCAATTTGTTCACACGCCCACAACGCCATTTGAATGACGTTACCGTTTTCGACTTTATGAAAACCTTGGGCAAAGATGGCGGTGCATTTACCGAATACATCAAAGGCGCCACCTTTATGATACCAACGGCAAAACTATTGGATCGTGTGGTGCAACAAATTGACAAACTGCCATTGGACAACCGCGATACCAAAGGCGATTTATACGAATACATGTTAGGCAAGATTGCCGAAGCTGGTACCAACGGACAATTCAGAACCCCGCGCCACATCATTCGTATGATGGTCGAAATGACCCAACCCAAAAAAGACGACACCATCTGCGACCCCGCTTGCGGAACAGCTGGTTTCTTGGTCGCCGCTTCCCAATACATCCACGAGAAACACGAAGACTGGTTCATGGATCAAGACTTCCGGGAACATTATAATTCCACCATGTTCAACGGGATCGAAATTGACCCTTCTATGATGCGAATTTCGGCCATGAACTTGCAATTACACGGAATGGAAAACCCAACTCTGATTGGCAATTCTGCCTTGAGTGAAAGTAGCGGCATCAGCAGCCAATATTCTTTAGTCTTAGCCAATCCCCCTTTTAAAGGCGCTTTAGATTATGACGAAGTAGAAAGCAGTTTATTGGCGATAACTAAAACCAAAAAAACCGAATTGCTATTCTTGGCATTGATATTAAGAATGCTAAAACTAGGCGGCCGTGCTGCCGTCATAGTGCCCGATGGCGTTCTCTTTGGCAGCTCAGGAGCACACAAAAGTATTCGTAAAGAACTGGTCGAAAACCAACAATTACAAGCCGTGATTTCTATGCCAAGTGGCGTTTTTAAACCCTACGCCGGAGTAAGCACTGCCATTTTATTTTTTACCAAAACCAATAGCGGCGGTACAGACAAGGTTTGGTTTTACGATATGCTAGCCGATGGTTTTAGCCTGGATGACAAACGCAACGCTCAACTTTCAGAAGAAGTTTTCGAGCAATGTTTTGCTAACCCAGAAAGTGTATTAGAAGAATTCAAAGAAAAATGCGACATCCCCAACATTTTGTTAGATTGGAAATCAATAGGTACAACTCCCTCCCCTTCGGGGAGGGCTGGGGTGGGGACTGACCGTACTCAAAAATCCTTCCTTATCCCAAAAGCCGACATTGTAGCTAACGACTACGACCTCAGTATCAACCGCTACAAGGAAATTATCTATGATGAAGTGGTGTATGAAAAACCTCAAACACTTATTGCCGATATAAAGCTTATTGACGGCAAACGACAACAGGCAATGACCGATTTAGAAAAAATGTTACAATAATGAATTTTGCGGATGCCATCCGCAAAATTCAAATAAGAAGAAAAAGCGAATTCTTGGGATGCCATCCCAAGAATTACAAAACGAGGATAAAAATATTTTTATCACTTGTATAGTCGAGCTAGAAAAATAAATTAAAAATAGAGTTGGATTAATAATAAAACATAAATGACACAGCTACTAAATAAGGATTACAAAAATTGGATAACTGAAATAAAATCTAAAATTCGTTCTGTCCAACTCAAAGCGGCTACTACCGTAAATGCAAGCCTCATTCAGTTTTACTGGGAGCTGGGCAGTATGATTACCGAAAAACAAACCGCTTGGGGAACTAGTTTCTTGGAAAATATGAGCAATGATCTTAAAGATGAATTCCCGGAGATGAAAGGTTTTTCGGTTACCAATTTAAAATACTGTAAGCTTTTTTATAAGCAATTTTACTTTAGTCCTCAACTTGGGGACGAACAGGATTCAAATAGTCCTCAGCTTGGGGACGAAAATTTATTGCCGCTTTTAATACAAATTCCGTGGGGTCATATCAAATTAATTATTGATAAGATAAAGATTTGAACCAAGCAAAATTTTATATTCAGGAAACCATCGAGAATGCTTGGGGAAGAGAAACATTAGCACTCCAAATAAAATCAAACCTTTACAAAAGACAGGGTATGGCGATTACAAATTTTGAATACACACTGCAACAGCCTATGTCTGATTTAGCACAACAAACGCTCAAAGACCCTTACGTTTTTGACTTTATGATGATGACCAAACCTTTTCAGGAAAAAGACATTGAAAAACAACTCATCACACATATTTCTAAATTTTTATTGGAACTAGGAAAAGGTTTTGCCTTTGTAGGACAACAATTTCATCTTGAAATAGCCCAAAATGACTATTATATCGACTTACTTTTTTATCATATCAAACTGAAATGTTATGTGGTAATTGAACTCAAAAACACTAAGTTTATTCCAGAATATGCTGGAAAACTAAATTTTTACCTTTCGGCGGTAGATACCTTGTTAAAACAAGAGGACGACAAACCAACCATAGGAATTTTATTATGCAGGGACAAAAATAATATCGAAGCCGAATTCTCTTTACGAGACATCAACAAACCAATGGGAATCAGCGAATTTCAGTTTACGGAAGTAGTACCTGACGATCTCAAAAGTAGTTTACCTTCAATTGAAGAATTAGAAAACGAATTAAAACAGTTAGAATAATGGATACTTATATGCAAGGGCAGATTTAAAAGAAATGCGAACTAAGAGGGATCTGAATACAAGACCTCAGGATTATGAATCCTGCGCCCCTAACGAGATTGAAAACACAAGGAATAAATTAATGCTGTTCCTCCAGGGATTGAACCGGTGACCCTAAAATTATGGTTGATTGTCACACTGAGCGAAGTCGAAGTGCGAACCAGAAATCCTAAAATCGCATTGTAATCGCAGAAGGATTCGAACCTTCGACCGTCCCGATTAAAAATCGGGATGCTCTAAATATAGTCCTTAAAGAAAAATTGAAAGGGTAATTAGCATAAAAATATGGAATTAACAGTAAATGAACGAATTGGCAATAATATCAACATAATGAAGCAAATGAAATTAAATGATGTTATTGAATTTGCGAGAAATGGTGCCGCAATAAAACAAAGCGAAGACGCCAAAGGTATTCCTATATCGAGAATTGAAACAATTTGGAATTCAACCATTGATGAAAACCGATTAGGTTATGCTGACATATACGATGAAGATCTAATTAAATATGAGAAATATTTATTAAAAAAAAATGACATTTTAATTACACATATTAATAGCCCTAAGCATCTTGGAAAGTCTGCAATTTACACAGGATACCCTGAAAAATTAATTCATGGCATGAATTTATTGTGTCTTAGAAATAATCCAAATTTTTCTAATTCAAAATATTTATTTTATTATTTTCAAACTAAATATTTTAAAAATCAAATTCTTAAAATCTCTAATCAATCAGTAAACCAAGCCAGTTTTGCTGTAACTAATTTAAAGGAACTAGAAATTCCTATCCCAGATCTCCTAACCCAACAAAAAATCGCCGCCATTCTCGACAAAGCTGATGAGCTGCGCCAATACCACAAGCAACTCATTGAAAAATATGATGCCTTGACACAAAGTTTATTTTTGGAAATGTTTGGGGATATAAAATCTAATTCAAAAGGTTGGAAAACTACAATATTTGAAAATATAATTTCGCTAAAAAGAGGTTATGATTTACCACACAATTCAAGGATTAAAGGAAATATTCCAGTAGTTGCCTCAACAGGAATTGTTGGTTATCATAATATAAGTAAAGTTAATACAGCTTGTATTGTCACTGGTCGTTCTGGTTCGATTGGTAAAGTTCAACTGATAAAGCAAGATTGCTGGCCCTTAAATACTTCACTATATGGTTATAAAACGTTCGACAATAATCTGATTTATCTTAAAAATTTTATCGAACATTTCAATATCGAAAGATTCTCCCATGGAGCTGGTGTTCCAACATTAGATAGAAAATTAGTACATAGTGAAATAGCCCCAATTCCTCCAATCAAACTCCAAAACCAATTCGCAGAACGAGTACAAATAATAGAAACCCAAAAACAACAAACCCAAGAATCCTTGGCAAAAAGCGAGGACTTGTTTCAGGGGTTGTTGCAAAGGGCGTTTCAGGGAGAATTGAATTAATTTATTATAACCAAACAGTATGGATTTTTTTAAATCATTTTTTGATGTTACGAAACTACCAACAAAGATTTTTCTTGTTGTTTCAATTGTCACGGGAGTATTTATTTTTTCTGGTTCAGAAATTTTGAAGAAACTCCATTTGGATAAATTTCAAACGTATGAAGGATTTGTAGGTTTGGCTTTTCTATTTTCTACTGTTCTTGTAATAGTAAATCTAATTATATGGATATTCAACAAATTACATTTTGAATATAAGGTAATAAAACTAAAATCTGAATACAAGCAAGCCATAGAAGATCTTGATTTTCATGAGAAAGCGGTTTTAAGAGAATTTTGCATTAGAAAACAAAGTTCAATAAATGTACCTATTGATGACCCAATTATTTCGGGAATGTTAAATAAAAACATTCTTAAAATGAATAACCAAATTAATGGAAGTGCAATAGGTACCGGTATGAATTTTCCGGTTTCCATGTCTAAATATGTGGAGAAGATTTTGAAACCTGAGCATATTAACTTAAAACAAACTCCAACAGAAGAAGAAATATCTTTTGTTTGGGAAAACAGACCTGAATGGGCTAATAGATCTCGGAGGTACTAAAAAAAATGTTTGTTGCAACGGGCATTTAAGGATGAGTTAGTGTAATAAAACAAAAAGCATAAATATGGAAACACAATCTGTTAAAAGCATTAAAGAATATAGAGATAAGATTAAAGCTAAATTAGCTACAACCAATATGGCTCAATTTTCCAATAAAAATTACGGCAATGAAAATGAATACAACGGAAAAAGTATTTATTTAGGTCTTGATGCTATACTGGTTGATATTTCCTATTTTGTTAAATCGCATAATATTTTTATCAAAACTACAACCTTAGATGAAAGAAACGCTATAATAAATAATCTAACCAATATACTTTCCCATATCGAATCACCTCAAACTCTTTTTCAATTCATTGATAGTTTGAAAGTTGAATTAAGAAAGTATAATCTTCGCAACAACATCGAAAGATGGGAATTGTTCCAAGAGGTTAACAAACAACTTTTAGAACAAAGTAATGAATTCAAAGAAGCTTTAAAATTCATTAATGAGATAAAGGAAGAAGCTAGCAATTCAAATACTTCTATTACTGAAAAATTAGAAGCCATTACACAAAAGTTTGAAGAACTTCAAGAAAAAATTGAGGAGGTAGAAGACGTCAAAGCTGAAATAGTATTGAATTCTGACAAACTGGAATCAATTAATGAAAACTTAGTTAAAGTTAACGGAACAGCAGAAACTTATCTTGAAGAAATTAAAGAAAGTCTATCCGAAGCTAAAAACAACGAAAAACTAATTAGTGCATTTGCTCTAAAAGTTCAAGAAAGAGAAAATCGTTTAGGAGAATTACAGCAATTAACCAAAGAGAACAAACAGAAACTTAACGACTATGATACGGAAAGAATTAAGATTCTGGATAATGCAAAAGAATTAATTGAGAATGCGAAAACAGCATTGAATTATAAAACTGCCGAAGGTATAAGTGCTTCTTTTCAGACACAACTTACTGATGCAAAAAAATGGCAATTTTCTAGATCCTGGATTATAGGAGCTTCATTATTTATTGCTATCGCAATTGGCTTAGGAATTTGGATTTTGACTGAGCAAACGGATGAATTACATATTATTATTGGCAGGATAGCTTTAATTCCTTTACCTATAGTGGCAGCTATCTTTTGTGCAAATCAATATGTGAAACAGAAAAATATAATTGAGGATTATGCATATAAAATGGTTTTAGCAAAATCAATTGTTGGTTTTTCAGAACAACTCAAAAAAGATCCTTCCGAGGATAAAGGTGAATATCTTCACTACATGAAAGTAGCACTAGAAGAAATTCATAAAGACCCTTTGAGAAAAAGAAATCAGAAACTAGCTGAAAATAAAATTGAAAATTTTTCAATAAAAGAGATTCTTGAAGTTGCCGAAAAAATGATTAAAATTGGAAAGTCTTAATAAATATTCCAACCGTTTTTAAAATTAAAATTATAAATTTGAAAATCGATTAATAAATACGCCCCCAGTAGTTAAATAAAATATGGCATTACCAATAAACATAAACGATTTAGTCAACGGACAATCTATAGAATGGGAACGTCTTGAATTCAAACAAGGCTGGAATCCGGAAGAAATTGTACACACCATTTGTGCCTTTGCCAACGACATCAACAATTGGGGCGGTGGCTACATCATTGTAGGCATTGCAGAAAAGGATGGAAGACCTATCTTACCTCCAGTGGGTTTAGCTCCCGAAAGTTTAGATAGAATTCAAGGGGCAGTTTTAACCCTTGCCTATCAATTGCTTCCCAATTATTTCCCTTTAATACAACCTTATGTCCTACAGGGACAACACATTTTAGTGTTATGGTGTCCTGCAGGCGATAACCGTCCTTATACTGCGCCAATCTCGCAAGGAAAAGGAGCTTTACGCCAAGCTTACATTCGTTTTGGTTCCCGTAGCATCATTGCAAAAGAGGATAATTTAAGACGATTACAAGAACTAACGGCACGCATTCCATTTGATGACAGGATAAACGGTAAAGCAGCCATTGACGATTTAGATTTAGGATTGATACAGGCGTTTCTTCAAGAAGTAAAAAGCGATTTATACGAAGAAAGTAAACAAATTCCTTTTGCGGATTTGTGCCTCAATATGAAAATTGTAAATGGTCCAAAAGAGGCATTGCGCCCCTTAAATGTGGGCGTGTTATTTTTTTCTCGAAATCCCGAAAAGTTTCTCGAGCGTTCTTGGATCGAATTGGTAGTCCACAAAGACAAAACTGGTAAAAATTTCTCCGAAAAGTATTTCAAAGGTCCCATTCATCATCAACTGAGAGCCGTATTAGACTATTTCAAAAACAATGTTATCGAAGAAGCAGTCGAAAAAGTGGCACACAAAGCAGAAGCCAATCGCCATTTTAATTTTCCTTACGAAGCCATAGAAGAAGCTTTGTCCAATGCGGTATACCATAAAAGTTATGAAATGGACAAACCTGTTGAGGTACAAATATGGCCCGACAGAATAGAAATTCTAAGTTTCCCTGGTCCAGTTCCACCAGTAGATGCACAAATATTAAAACAAAATAAACGCATCGTGGCACGAGATTACCGCAACCGCCGCATTGGTGATTTACTCAAAGAGTTGCACCTGACCGAAGGACGTGGCACAGGTTTCCCTACCATAAGAAACGCCATGAAGGAAAATAATTCGCCGGAACCTGTTTTCGAAACCGACGAACAAAGCACCTATTTCCTTTCGGTGCTACAAGCAAAAGAACAAATAATTAAAGTCGATAAAAAAGATATTTTGTTTACAAATTTGGAAGAGCTTAGTCGTTATTTAAAAAACAGAAACGACCTAGCTACTAACCTAGCTACTAACCTAGCTAATCCCAATGAAATTAAGGAAAATGTAAATTTTGAAAGCATTACTAACGGAGCTACTAACCTAGCTAACGACCAAGCTACTGTCGGAGCTGAGCCCAATAAAATCAAGAAAAATAGCGATTTAAAAGATTTTACTGTCGGAGCTAGTGTTGGAGCTGGTAATCTAGCTATTGAAATCATAGAAAGCAGTCTTAATGACAAGGTTTTAGCAATACTCAATTTCCTGCCCGAAGCAAAAAGAAGAGTCGAAATATTGGAACATATTGGACTCACAAATCAAAGTTTTAACCGAGAAAAATATTTAGACCCATTGGTAAAATTAGGATGGATAGAATTGACTATTCCGGATAAACCAACACATAAAGACCAAAAATACAAACGCACCATTCAGGGAGAAATACTTCATAAACTGATAACTCGGTAAAATCAAATATAATGTAGTATTTTAGTGGCATCAATAAAAAAATATGCAAAGCAACTTTACCTTTCTTCAACAGGAATTCCCAGAAATCTACCGTGAGATTGCAGATGCAGAAAAACACACCTTCACGGCACCCCGTTATGCTGCCTTGTTGTGTCGCAGTGCATTGGAGAAAACCTTGTTTTGGTTGTATAAAAATGATGAAGATCTAGAATTGCCCTATGATACTAAATTAGGTGCCTTACTCCACAACGAGAGCTTCAAAAATATACTAAAACCAAGTATGTTGGTCGAACTGGATATTGTGCGTCTCAACGGAAACAATGCGGCACACGGCAAAACCGTAAAAGCTTTGGATGCTTTACATTCCTTAAAAAACAGTTTTCGCTTTCTGTCTTTTCTAAGCAAATACTATAGCGAGAACAATCCCGATATTCCCGAATTTGACGAACGGATAATTCCTTACGGAGATACCGCTGATAAAAACGCTAAGCAACTTCAGGCACTCGCCGAAAAACTGGAACAGGAACGTTCCGAAGCACAAAAAACATTAAAAGCACAAGAAAGGTTAGCCGAGGAAAACGACGGCTTGCGCCGGCAATTGGAAGAACAATTGCAGCTCATTGCTGACCGTAAAGAAACTCGTTTTCAGGAAACAACCGTGGAACAAGCCATTCCCGAATTAACTTCGGAACAAGAAACACGCAAACTACTCATTGATTTACTCTTGCGCGAAGCAGGTTGGGACAATCTGAGAGAAGGAAAAGAAAAAGAATTTGAAGTGGCAGGAATGCCGCTATCAACCAATCCCTCCGGAAAAGGATATGTAGATTATGTGCTATGGGGAGATAATGGGTTGCCATTGGCAGTCATAGAAGCCAAGAGCACCTTGCACGATGCGCACAAAGGAAAACACCAAGCCAACCTGTATGCTGATTGTTTGGAAAAAAGTATGGGGCAACGACCAATTATTTTTTACAGCAATGGCTTTGAAACACACCTTTGGGACGACACCTTTTATCCAGACAGAAAAGTACAAGGTTTTTACACCAAAGAAGAATTACAGCTGGCAATAGAAAGACGTTTTTCAAGAAAAGACCTAAGGACATTTCGAGTAAACACGGCTATTGTCGAAAGACCATATCAATTGTTGTCCATTCAACGGGTGGCAGAAACATTGGTGACGGCAAACCAACACCAACTAAAAGGGAAAAACCGAAAAGCGCTATTGGTGATGGCAACTGGTAGTGGCAAAACAAGAACTGCAGCTGCAATCGTGGATATGTTTACCAAATGCAATTGGGCAAAACGCATCTTGTTTCTGGCGGATAGAAACGCATTAGTGTCACAAGCCAAAAATGCCTTCAAAGAATACCTCCCTCATTTATCCGCGATTGACTTAACCAAGGAAAAAGAAGATAATGGAACTCGTGTGGTGTTTTCGACCTATCCAACGATAATGAATAAAATCGACAGTCTCAAAAATGAAGACGGCCGATTGTATGGCATTGGGCATTTTGACGTAATTATCATTGACGAAGCGCACCGTTCGGTCTATCAAAAATACCAGGCAATTTTCAGTTATTTTGACAGCATCCTGATTGGACTCACGGCAACGCCAAAAAAAGACATAGACCGCAATACTTATTCTCTTTTTGAAATTGAGGACGACAATCCAACCTTTGCTTATGAATTAAACGAAGCTGTAGATGCCAAATATTTGGTGCCGCCAAAAGCAATAACAGTTCCGGTAAAATTCCCGAGAGAAGGCATTAAATATGCGGAGCTTTCCGAAAAAGACAAACGACATTACGAGGAAATTTTCGGAATTCCAGAAGACGGAGAACCTACAGGAATTCCGGAAATAGACAAAAGTAAAATCAATACTTTTTTGTTCAACAACAATACCGTAGATACCGTTTTAGACTACCTGATGAACTACGGCCAAAAAGTGGAAGGCGGCGATAAGCTGGGGAAAACCATCATTTTTGCAAAAAACCACCGACACGCTGTTTTCATCGAAGAACGTTTCAATAAAAACTATCCCGATTTAGGCGGTAACTTTTTAAGAGTGATTGACAACTACGAAGACAAGGCACAGGATTTATTGGAAAAATTCTGTTTTGAAAAAGGAGATGAAAAAGACCCGCAAATTGCCGTATCGGTCGATATGATGGACACGGGAGTAGATGCTCCAAGAGTATTGAATTTAGTATTTTTCAAGGAAGTGAAATCCTTTGCAAAGTATTGGCAAATGATTGGTCGCGGAACAAGATTGTGCAAGAACATTTTCGGAAACGGCAAAGACAAAGAATTTTTCCTGATTTTTGATATCTGTGCCAATTTTGAATTCTTTGATGAATTCCCCGATGGATTTACTCCCAAACCCACAAAATCATTGTCGCAGTTGATATTCGAAACCAAACTGGATATTGTGATGGCAATCTACAACAATCAAGATCCAACAGAAGAAGAGGAAAACTACTGTTCACTAATCAAGGACGATTTACAAAAAACAATTCAAGCTTTGGATGAAAATCGTTTTGAAGTAAGAAAGCATTGGAAATATGTTATGGAATACAAAGCAAGAAACCGATGGAATAATTTAACCAATAGTGATGTTCTAGACATCAAAAACAACCTATCCCATCTGGTTTCCTATAAAGAAGACACTGACGAACTGGCAAAGCGTTTCGATGTACTAATAGGAAAATTACAACTGGCAATAATCAATCAATCAAAAGCACAGCAAGGCTTGATTTCAAATATAGTTACCATTGCACAACTGCTGTTCACCAAAAGAAATATTCCGGCAGTTTACGCCAAAATTACCTTACTCGAGCAAATCAAAAAAGACGGCTTTTGGCCAACCATAACCATCACGCAATTAGAAAAAATAAGAACCGAATTGCGCAGCCTAATTCAATTTCTTAAAGACGAAGACAAAGAGACACCGGTTTACACGGACTTCACGGATATACTCCCGTTAGACCAAGTAAAAGAAGTGAATGTTATGGGAACTTATACCAGCCTGAAAAGTTACAAAGACCGTGTAGAAGCTTTCATCAGGAAAAATAAATCGCATCTCGTGATTGATAAATTGTATAAAAACTTGCCAATCACTTCCAAAGAATTAGAAGTTTTGGAGAGTTTCTTATTGAAAGAAGCATTGGAAAGCAAAGACCGTTTTATCAAAGAATACGGAGAACAACCATTAGGAAAATTTGTACGTAATATTGTCGGTTTGGACATTGAAGTAACCAACTTGTTATTTGCTGATTTTATCTCCAAAGGAAATTTGAATGCCAACCAAATCACGTTCATTCAAAAAATCATAACCTACCTCAACCAAAAAGGTGTTATTGAAAAACAATTGCTGACGCAATCTCCTTTTAATAAACAACACGATCAAGGCGTTTTTGGTATTTTTCCTGAAGAAGATAAATTTGACACCATCATCAGGGTAATCAATCAAGTCAACGAAAATGCAGGATATGCTTAATAATTATATAAAGCAATCACAGTTTTTGAAATAACTTTTCAGTAACAATTTGCCACAAAACCTTCTTTTCTGTATAAAATTAGTTTTCAAACATTAGACACTAGACTAAATATTTTGTCTAGTATTAGTTTTTTATTGTATTTAGTACCAAGCTGGACACAAAAAGGTACCAAGCTTCAAAGTTTTTGTTGACCTAAAAATCAGCCTACTGATGAACTTCTAATAAAAAAGTACCAAGCTGGTCTCAAAAAAGCACCAACTTAATTCATAAAAAAAATAGAATAATTACAATCGATTGAAAAAGCAAATCCACAAAATCCAAAAGTACCAGATCAAAAATATAAGTTAACTCTAATGGGGGAAATGTTCCTAGATAATCAAGAGTAAAAACCCATTATCTCATTCAGAATTCCAAAAAATGTCATTGTGAGGAAGAACGACGAAACAATCTCAAGTATTCCTAAACTCAAAGCTGCCGTTTGCTTCATTTTACTAATTTAATTACATTTGTAATAACGAGAATATTCTTTTTTGTTCGGTTGTAAATACAGGTTTTTCATCACCTATACATAATCGCATCTCTACAAAGGATGTAATTCTGGTTTTCTGATGTTTATAGAATATGGAAATAATAAATTCATTATCAAATAGAGAAATCGCAATCCTTTTTTGGATGGTTATTATTTTAGCTGTTCTTATTTATATTTCTAAAAGTTCAAAAGCGTTTTTTGGTGTAGTAAAAGCTTTCTTCGACAGAAAATTAGTCTACTGCTATATAATTATTGGGGCTTATCTTTTTTTAGTGATAAAGATTTTAAATAAAACTATCTTTTGGGAAGCCTATTTATTCAAGGACTTTGCAATTTGGTTTGTTGGTTTTGCTATGGTTTCATTTTTTAGTATAAACAAAATAAATACAAATAGTGAACTCGTAAAACGATTTCTGAAAATATTCTCCGCAACGATAATTATTGATTTCAGTATCAACTTTTTTACCTTTAACCTGGGATGGGAATTAATCATAATTCCGGTAGTCAGTTTTATAGCCATACTACAATACTTTGCTGAAATTAACAAAGAAAAACCCGGATATGAAAAAGTAAGTAGTTTTTTGAAATGGGTTTTAACCATAATTGGTTTTTCTTTATTGGGCTATGTAATCCATAAACTTTATCATAATTACAATGAAATACTTAAAATCAATAATATAAAATCATTTCTTATTCCTGTAATCCTATCTGTTCTATACTTCCCAATAATACTCCTATTCGCATCAGTAACGAAATACGAAAATATTTTTCAGGAAATAAATAGATACCGCTTTCTCAGCAAGAAAAGAAAACTAAAAATAAAATTGACTGTAATAATTTTTGGAAAACTTAATCTTGATAAATTAGATAGGATAAGGAATTGGGATAAAAAAGAATTAAAAGATAGTTCTAATACTTTCAAATATTTAAAGTCAGTGGGTAGAAAATAGCCCAGTTACCTTATGTGTCATCATTTTGAAGTGATAACCAATTTAAAACTTTTTAGCATCAACATAACTATTCCAACTATTTGGCGGATAAGAGGCGGATAAAATCCCATTATGACGGATAAATCATTGAAATTGCAGTATAATTCAAAACTATATTTTCGTTTAATATCACGAGCAATCGTTTTATTTACTCCTTTTAAAATTTAAAATTAAACCATTCCAAAAGTTCAAAGAAAACAATGAGTAGAATACTTAAATTCAAAGAAAATATTATATCGTACCTAGGAGAAAATGAGCAAGATGCTGACTTGATGAGTTGGATGAATGCTCAACCGGTGCTTGACCGACCTGATATTTTAAGAGCTCTAAATTCTCTGCTTTTAGAAAATTTCGACATCAAACCCGATTTAGATAGAGAGGAAGTATTAGCCATCGTAGATGAAAAAATTCAGGAATTTGAAGAATCCATACTTGACAACAAACTCCACGAATCTTTATTTAAGATGGAAATGGAGGCAAGGATTACTGACGAAGAAACTTTCGGATATTATTTAGACTTTACCAGACAAGAAGTAAAAACTAGAATTGTTTCCAATCCCGAAAACCAAGAAAATTGGGATCTTGCTCACAAAATCATTCAAATGGAAAAAGATTCAGGATTTTATAATCCTGACAATTGGAAAGCTATTATTTAAAAAAAAAAGAAAGATCTACCTATTACATTGCTAAAGGCATTCTTAACACAGAAACTCATTCCGCTAATACAGAACCTCATTCCTTATTACAGGAGAAAACACCAAATAGTCATTACCTCATTCACCTGCACAAAATCCTCGTTTAGTCCAAGCATCCCATTAACTTTTGTGTACCCAGTTGAAGAAGTTTTACACTCGAACAAAGTGAACTAACAAAGCATCCCTCAAATTTTGTTGTTATTGGAACATATTTTATTCTTTTTGAAGATATTTTGTTCTTTTCTTACGTTAATATATTACTTTTGTTCACAAATAAAACCAGTTCACGTTTCCGTGAACGTTAAAAATAAGTGAACAATGAACCCGCAAGAGATAATTCACAACGCATTAAATAACATCCAAACAAAAGCAAATATCATTGGGAAATGGAAGGATGCAGAAGGTCAAGACAGGATTGATGGGGAACTAAAACTAGAAATAGAGAACCAGACAATTCATCTTTTTACGAATATAAAAACCGAAATAAGAACTATTCATCTCGAGAAGATAGAAGAACTGGCCAAGGAATATCATCCGTTTATTGTGGTGGCGCAAAGAATATTCCCTAAAATAAAAGATGAACTCCGCAATAGAAATATTGCCTATTTAGAAGCGAATGGAAATATTTACTTGAAAGAGAAAGGGATATTTTTATGGATAGAAGCTAATAATCCCATTGAAATCAAAGATAAAACAACGAATAGAGCCTTCACAAAAACAGGTTTAAAAGTGGTATATCAATTCCTGATAAACGAAGATTGGATTAATTATACCTACAGACAAATTGCTGAAGAAACCAATACCGGAATTGGAAATGTAAATAACATCTTTACAGGCTTGAAACAGGAAGGATACCTATTGCAGCTAAACAAAGAGCAATATAAATTGGAGAATAAAAAGAAGCTGCTAGAAAAATGGATAATGGAATATGAAAAACGCCTAAAACCAACACTAACAATTGGAACATTTCGTTTTCTAAAAGAAGATGATTTCTATAATTGGAAAAAGTTGCAACTACAAAATGGTAAAACGTGGTGGGGAGGAGAACCAGCAGGTGATGTATTTACAAATTATTTACGCCCTGAAGAATTGACAATCTATACAACAGAAACCAGAGGCGATTTAATGAAAAATTATCGTCTAGTTCCTGATATAAATGGAAATGTAAAAATTTTTAAAAAGTTCTGGGAGAATGAAGATGTAAATAATAATGTAGTTCATCCATTATTAGCATATACAGATTTAATAAATAAAGGAGATAGAAGATGCACCGAAACAGCTCAAAAAATATACGATGAGTACCTACAAAATAAATTTTAAACAATTACGCCAGCAACCTCAACTTTCTGAAATGCTTTCAGCATTAGAAAGAGGTTTAAACAAATTCGATATTGACTTCTATTTGGTTGGTGCAGTAGCTCGAGATCTTTGGATGAGTGTCATTAATGATATTCCACCTAGCAGAATCACGGGAGATATTGATTTTGCCGTTTTTATTGATGACAAAGGAACCTATGATAATTTGAAAATGTACCTAATAGAAGTGGAAGGTTTTTCACCATATAAGGGGAATACTTTTGTCTTGGTTTGGAAAGGTTTCATACAAGTAGATTTACTTCCGTTCGGTGAAATTGAAGACAAGAATGATGGGGTTACCATTGAAGGTAGTGGGTTGACAAGTCTCAATATGCCCGGATTCAAAGAAATCTATGATGAGGGTTTGCCAATAGTTGAACTGGAAGAAATACACAAATTCAAATTCTGTACACTTCCCGGAATAGTGATTTTAAAATTAGTTGCTTGGCAAGACCGACCTAAAATCAGGAGGGATGACATAAAAGATGTGAGTAATATCTTAAAACATTTTTTCGATATGTACGCAGAGGAAATTTTTGAGAACCACAATGACCTTTTTGGCGACAATGCTTTCGAATTACATTTAATCGCCGCTAGAGTAATGGGAAGAGAGATTAACAAAATTGCTAAACGCAATGAAATACTGCACAATAGATTGAAGGATTTATTGGAAGTCAGTACAAATAATAAGGATATTGAAATTGCAAAAATTATGGTAGAATTTTATGAGAACACCATCGAAGATAATTTAGTCCTATTAGAACAGATAAAAATTGGATATTTAGAATAAACCATTCCATTATAAACATCACGGGCAAACAAGCGGTCTCACTTTGGTCGTTCTCTTTGTTTCGTTCTCTTTGTTTCGTTCGGCTGTTCCAGTCGGTCGTGTCTTCCTCCATTCCACAGACACTTCACAGCACAAAAAAATAAGGCAGCCAAAAAATAGGCAACCTTATTTTTTCCGCTGTTCGTTCCTCATCTTCACACGTTCTCTTCCTGCGTTCGGCAGGGCTAGTACATCCACAATACCGCTTCATTCCGTTACACTCCGCAGGCTCCGTTACACAGCATTCCAGCAGTATTATGTCTGTCGCCCTTTATTTTTTTCAGCGGTTGCTCCTTCGCACAGCCATCGGGGTTGGCGCCGCTTACCTCAATATATTTTTAAGAAACTCTCTTAGTTGATTTACAAATCACTCGTATCAAATCACTTTGATGAGGTCGCTTTGCCCTAAATCAAGGAACGCCAAAGGCTGACTTATATTTTTTCCCCGCCGTTTCACGCTGCTATCCCTTCTCTACACTATGTAAACTTCGTTCCGTTCTCGGTCTAGCGTAGCTGTTCGATTGCCGCAACCCCGCCACTGCGCTCCTCATTCATTCCGCTATAATTCCGCTATCGCTTCATTATAGCTCCATTCCTTGTGGTGCTTGGGGATGTTAAAATCTTCAACAAGAACCTTAGTGCATTTTCTCGAAAAGAAAGAGAAAAAAAACCAGCAAATTTAGCATCCATTCCTCACTTCCAGTCGGTCGTTCCTTCCTCCGTTCCCGTTCGTCATTTCTGCTCTTTTTATGGCTTTCTTTTTTTCTCTTTTTTCTTTTCAAAAAATTAAGGTCGAATTTTTAAAACCAACACGCCATGCCGAATTTCATCATCAAGACTCACCAAAAAGACACCACCTACAAGGGAAACCAAATCTTTATCCTCAACAAAGGAATGAATAGTGGAAAGCCCCAAAAAGAACCCTTTACCAACAGTTTTGTGATTATGTTCCCAGACGAAAAGGATGCTGAAACGGTCTACTGGCTTGCTTACAGCCTTTGGAAATCCAATTTCTGGCACCAATTTTTAATTGGATCCGTAATTTCATTTTTACGAATCGACGATTTTAAAAAAGATTTTAACTTAAAGGTAAATGAAATGCTACAGGAACACGAGCTGCATAAAAAACAAATTCAGGCGTTGAGGTTGTTGGAACAAAAAGAGGATCAATTGCATAAAAATATCATACTCATAAACGAAATACGGAGATCCATTTTATCGTGCTACTGTAGAAAATAATTGTATATTTGATAGAAAAAAATCAAAAAAATGTCACAAATTACTAACTGAAAGAATTATGGATAAACCTCATAATTATGAATTTGACAAGTTAACAAATTTAAAATCCATAAAAGAATTTTGTTATTCTCACCTTTTAGATATTGTTACGGGTATACTAAAAACTGAAAACCATTCTGTTAAGGTTCGTTTTATTGACCCAACCAAAAGAAATTTTGAATATACTAGTCTTGGACTATTCTTCTTTGTGGACGACTGTATGTATATAATTACAACTGACAAAAAATATGAAGCTGAACACAACCCTGACATTTTAGGTTTTTATGAAGAACTTGAATTTTTAAGAAATCCTGATGTATTTATTATCAGAGTAATATTTGCAGGTGTCTATACAGGCTTTCGAGACGACAAAGGAACACGAATATTCACAGGAGATGCTGTCAGTGCTAAAATTGTGCTCAACCCTTCAATACCTTCTACAGGAGGCACAAATCGAGCTCGAAATAGTAGCAATAAACTAAATGAAAGTCGTTGTGAAGCTGGAGTTAATGAAATGTCTGGAATCTATGCTATCATACTAGACAATCATAGTGTTCCACTCTCTTGGGCAACTAAACTAAATGTTATTGGTAGTTTATTTTATAATTTAACAATGGGAACAACAGAAGTAAGTATTCAAGGTTTGTGTAATGGTTTTGCACAATCCCAATCAGACAAAGAGGGAGTTAAAAAATTATTAAAAAAATCACCTTATTTTCCGCCTACGACTTGGCAAGAAAAAGTAAGAGATCTATTGTGTGATGAGGATTAAATTAGTTGAAAATGAATAATTGTAGCTACGAAGATTTTAAAAAAAAGATATTAAATAATCCTTGGGATTTTGTTGCTGATTTAGCAATGGAATCGAATGAATACTATTCTAAAAATAAAGAGTTTATATGTAAAGAAGATAAACTAACAATAGATTTATATAATTCGGCAAATAACAGAAAGCAAGAACATAAATTTATTTTGGACATATTACCCGTCCCTTTTGAAGGAAATATATTCAATGCTAAGTTTATAATTCTTACATTAAACCCGGGTTTTGTTGAAGAAGTAAATCACAAACTTTATAGCTTATTAAATGAGGACGCAAAAAAACAAATTACTGATTATCACATTCAAAACTTACGATTGCAATGCAAAGAATTTATTCCTAACGATGCAGTAAGATTTATTGGAGACCGATATTGGTTTAATAAAACACACCAATTTAGAAAAGAAAATAATTTTGAATTATCTGCATTTGCAATTGTACAATATATTGGTTATCAATCTACAAAATTTCTTGAAAACAAAGTTTTAAAAGAACTAAAAAGTGTTGAATTTACCGGACAATTATTAAAATATGTAATAGAAACAAGAAATGATAATTATTGTTTTATTATAGCGAGAAATGAAAAATTTTGGAGAAACGAATTAAGCAAATATGCCTCACAGGATAAATTAATAAATCATATTGTTGTGCTTAAAAACTATCTTAATACATCAATAAGCCTAAACAACATTAAAGATGAATGTAGACCAATAATTTATCGAATAACCGAACAACAGAAAAATAATAATTAATTACATAGCCATATTATTTTGTAATTAAAAAAAGCCTGGTCTTGCGACTAGGCTTCCTTAGGTAATCCGGAAAAGGTTACCAATCATAACCAGACTATTTATTTTTAGATTTTGTCAACCATTTTAAAAGGAGCGAAACCATAAAACTGGCAGTGGCTCCCACGACCGCTAAGATAATTGTTTTTGCAATATCTTCCGAAAGAATATTGGGCAAAACGCTCAAAAATGTTCCGGATGCAGTTCCAGCTCGGAGGGATAAATTAGTCTCCATCTCTCGATTTATTTTGGTTCTCCTCTTCTTCCTTTGTTCCCCCTTTGGGGATTAGGGGGCTTACTGTCATTTGACTTACTGCCGAAATCACTCCACCGGCCACAGCCATATAACCTGCAACAGCGACCACTGTTGCGGGTAAAATAATAGGTGCAGCCACAATTGTTCCACTAATGGCCAACAAAGCCAAACCTATACTTCTCAAAACCTTAAAAAACTTGGGTGTGGGTGCTTTTATTCTTTCAACTATTTTCATAATTTATTTACTTTTTTTGTTCCTTGTCATCCTGAGCGGAGTCGAAGGATTAGACTGGATACTAATTTTTATTTCTTCTTTAGGTTCTAAAGCTGCATAAACTAGAGCTTTCAACTTTTCCAATGCTTTTCGGGAATTACTGCCCTTTCCAATTCCAGTGTGTTTAGATACAGGAGCAATGCAGCCCATCAACTCTTTTCTGGCGTCATTGGCGGGATGGATTAAAATCAAATCTCTTCCCGGAACATTCATCAAATGCAAGTGCCATTTGAATTTTGGACTAAACCGCTTCTGTAAGATATATTCTCCCTCGGGAATGCAAGAAATCCGCTTTTGGTTTCCCAACCAGGGCAATTCGATGGTATAACAAACTATTGTGCCGTTCCATTCCAAAACCCCTTGCGTTCCCTTGGGAAAATACGTCCTTTTCAACACTAAAACCATCTTAAAGCCCGCTTACCTGAACCAAAGCCAATGGATTAAAAGATCCATTTTTCAATGGATACATTCTTCCATTTACCTCTTGATAAAATTCAATTCCTAAAGCCAAAAACAATGGTTTTGTGCTGCCCGGAGTTACTGGATTGACATGATTGATAGCAACGGTTTGATTCGAATCCCAAGGTAGAATATCCGTTTCTGAAGTGGTAACTACAAAGGTTTCTGCTTCAAAATCAATTTCCGCACCTGCTGATATGATTTTGAAATGAGTAGTTCCACTAGCAGCCGCAATCATGTTCGCAGGAACAAACGGCAACAAATCAACCATAATATCACCCGTAGCACGGTCAATCGTCCCCACAAAAGGAGCAAATAAAGCAGTGCCCAGCTTTCCTCTAATGTTGAATTCGAAACCGGCAAGCAATTCTGCCTCACCATCAATCACATTTCGCAATCCACGCTCACTTACCATATCCGCCTGAATGACTTTAATCATAGATTGAGTCAATCGGCTTACCATTCTGCTATCAGCAGAATTAATGAGCAAAGTTCGCATTGCAGTTCGTAACGTTTTACCCGCCTTTCCAGCTCTTCCAAATTCGGCTCCATTCTCACGCGTTCTCTGGAACGCAGGATCGCTCGCAATTCTGCTTGCATCAATGCCGCCTTTTTCGCGCGCTAAATGACCATCTTTGGTTTTGTAAAAAGTAATATCGCCAATAGTACCCTTCAACTTAATTATGCCTTTTTGCCTTGCCATAATTTCTAAAATTTTAAATTAATAATTGTTTCAAATTCCCTCAATCATCATCCTGTTGCAACACCTTTCGATTGATTTCTAAACAAAGATTACACTTAAACAAATAATTTAGAACACAGCTATATTCCATATGTCCTACAGTGGTATAAATGTCATTTATAAACATAAATGTCACTCTGCATCGAAAATAGAACCAAACAATATTTATATGCTTTTACATATAAATACATTTTATTTAACAGATTATATGCTTTTGCATATAATTTACTATATTTGCTTAAAATCAATGCAAAAGCATATAATTATGAACACACTAGCCGATTTTGTAAAAGAGAAAAGAAACGAAGTAAAACTCACTCAGGAAGCCTTTGCGGAACGCGCTGGAGTAGCACTTACCGTCATTCGAAAAATAGAACAAGGAAAGGAAAACCTCAACCTCGAAAAAGTAAACCAAGTGCTCAAAATGTTTGGGCATATCTTGGCACCGGTAAATGCAAGGGAATTATCCAAAATTGAATACTAAATAATATGAGAAAAGCAGCCGTATATTATAAAGAGTTTCTGGCCGGCATCCTCACGGAAACGGACGACGGGGATTACACCTTCGAATACGACCAAAATTATGCAATGGAACATCCCAAAGAAGGAATCAGCTTGACGATGCCGGTCAGGTCAAAAAGCTATACAGACAAACGATTATTTCCTTTTTTCGAAGGATTGATCCCAGAAGGATGGCTTTTGGATATTGCATCTAAAAACTGGAAAATAAATCCAAATGACAGAATGGGCTTGCTCTTGGCTTGTTGCCAGAATTGCATCGGAGCGGTTAGTATTCAACCAATATCAAACGAAAATGAGTAAAAAGTGTCTATACTGCTACAAACCATTGGAGGACAAAAGTGTTGGTGATTTCCACGAACAGTGCAGCCTAGAGTTTTTCGGCACCAAACAGCCACCAGTATTCGAGCATTCATTAAAACAAATGGCAGAATTGGCTAAAAACGTGGTGGAACGGAGTGTGGCAGTTCCAGGTGTACAACCAAAACTATCCCTATCCATCGTGAATGACTCTCTGCAGGACGGAAACAAAGGGCGTCTTACCGTTGTTGGAGCCTTGGGAGGAAATTACATTTTCAAACCACCATCCGACCAATTTATTGAAATGCCCGAAAACGAACACCTGACGATGCGCATTGCCGAAGCTTTCGGAATCAACACCGTAAAGTCTAGCTTGATCAGATTGCAATCCGGCGAACTATCTTACATTACCAAACGCATCGACCGAACAGACTCGGGAGAGAAGATCCATATGCTCGATATGTTCCAGATCACGGAGGCTTTTGATAAATACAAAAGCTCAATGGAAAAAGTAGGCAAAGCCATAAATGAATATTCGGACAACACCCTGTTGGACAAATTGTATTTTCTGGAATTGGGTGTTTTCAGTTTCCTCACCGGAAACAATGATATGCACTTGAAAAACTTCTCGATGATCCATTCCGGCGAAATCTGGACATTGGCTCCAGCCTATGATCTATTGAACGTAGCCATTGTAAACCCGGACGACACTGAAGAACTTGCCCTAACATTGGAAGGCAAAAAGAAAAAACTCAAATGGGAGAATTTCGAAAGACTAGGCATCAACCTCGGACTTAACGAAAAACAAATAAAAGGAATCGCAAAACGCTTCCAGAAAAACAAGGCCGTCGCCATCCAATGGATCAACAATTCATTCCTGTCGGAGGAGTACAAGGAGAAATACAAGACCCTATTGGAAGAAAGATACCGTAGCTTGTTTCTGCGGGAATAAACGCATCCTTTTTTTGATTAATTTTACTCCAAGAAACTTTGGCCAACAGTACATTAGTGTATCTCAAAGCCCAATCAAAGCCATAGATAGAGTATGAGAACCGAAAACAAGAGATTGTGTATCTACCCTAAGGACATACAACGCATAACAGGAAAGAGTTATCGCCAAAGCATTAGACTACTTCAAAAAATGAGAATTAAGTTAAACAAACTAGAGGATCAGTTTGTGTCTATTGAAGAATTTTGTCAATTTACGAGTCTGAAAATTGAACAAGTTGAACCTTTGATAATCGGATAGAAATTATAATTAAGCTATTCAAAATTTAATCTTTAGCAGTTCAATAAAAATAGCGAACTAGTTCGTGTTTTGACAAATTGCAACCCATTCTTAGAAGTGTTTTTTGTATATTTACAGTCAATAACACAGCTGAAAAACTGTCAAAATTTGAAGTGGCACTTGAATAAAAAAACAGATATAAAATATAATATATCAACCACATAGCAAAAATAGAACTTTCCCTCTTTCTCTACAGAATTGAAACCATAACATCTATTAATCAGTTAGTTAGTTTTTTTTGTTTTACTTCTAGCCTACATTTAGATTACATAATTATTATAGAACTGCAGAAAGCAATCAATAATACCAATAAACCCATATTAGTTGATATTAGCCTCTAAATTCAAAAAAAGACAACGGAGAAACATTATATAAAACGTTGCTGTAAGACATTGTAAAATCTTCTTTTAGTCTCATTTTGCTACAGCACTAATTTTAAATAGAATTAAAGATCATTTAAGAAAAATCGAGCATCATTTTTGATTTTTCCCTATAATTTGACGGGGGGCTCTCTACCATTGTACATCACTGCTTTTATATCTCTCATATTTTTATTTGTCTACTTAAAAAGCAAATTTTAGGGCGAGAAACTACTTGTACCAGCTTAAGATTGTTGTAAAACTACCTACTAGCTGTTTAAAAAGGTCTAGTGTAAGGGCTTTCTTAGCTGAGATTATAACAGCGCAAGAGTAACGACTCTTTTTATTAAGGAGTAGGCTTTAAAGATGTCTGTGATTGGTAAAATAAGATCTCTCAAATCAGTACCACCCCGTTTATAGTATATTATATGATTCCAAATTTATATTTAAGGCGAGGTTTAATATTGGCGGGAATCAGTTTGTCCAATTGCCACTTGTCCCTTCCTTGCAGGCAGATACGCTGTAACCAGGTAAAATACAATGCTCCTATATAAGATCAAATCTTGGTCCCAAGCGCGCAAAACTACAATCATACCAATTTGGAATTCTTTCTTTCTGCAAAAACTACAAAGTAGCCCAAGCTGACTCAAAAAGGATATCACAGACCGCTAATTATATAATATTAAAAATAATTGTATAACATTCTCTATGTAGAGTTTTGTAAATTTACAAATATGGTAAAGAACCATTGTTTACAACAAGTAAAAAAATTTAACGACCGCTTACTTGAAGTAAAGTAGAGTTGTAAACATTCTAAATTTACGTAACTCAAATGAGTATAACCATAAAAGAAAAAAAATGAAAACTAAAATGCAATTAGAACAAAGCATAATAAAGATAACTACTACAATTAACCAAGAATATCCAGAGCTATCAAAATTTATTATTGAAATGCCCGAGAACAATTCGGAGAGTGAGGAAGTAACTATCAAAAGCCTTAAAGAGTATTATAATTCTTTAAAAGATCTTCTGGATAAATATGCAAAAACGCATAGTGAAACGGAGATCAAAGAAATTGCTAAAACACCGGAATACGCAGACTTACAAATCTACCCGCCTTCTGAAGATATTTATCAACAATTAAAGGAAGAAAAGGATTTGAATCCAGAAGATATTACAAAAAAGAAAACACCAAACGAAAAGGACTTTAAATATGTGAAAACGGGTGCTGATTTAGATGTTCCAGGTTCAGAGCTAGACGACCAACAAGAAAATGTGGGAAGCGAAGACGAAGAAAACAATTATTACAGTACCGGCGGAGACAACCATAATGATTTAGACGAAAACAAAGAATAATATAAAACAATTATAAAAATTCAATTCACCACAGACAAAACAATTTTTGATGACGAAAATCAAGAAGACTATATACCTACCTAAAAATGATAACAAAGGATTTATCAAAGAGCTGTTTGATAAATACTAGATTATCCTCACGGTTTTTATTGAACACATTAAATTGTTTGTGAATCAGTTTCCTCATTTAGTTAATAGTAGTTTTATAAAAGTATTTATATATATAAAACGAAAAAATGACTGCTTTTTAAATTTGTAGTTAAAAGAATAATAACTGAATGAATCACAACGATGAAACAATTAAAGCAATATAAAATGAAACAAAGTATAAACAGTTTATTAGGCTACACCATTAAAGGAACTGATGGTGAAATTGGAAAAGTAGAAGAGTTCTTTTTTGATGATCAGACCTCAACCATACGGTATGTGGTGGTAAAAACGGGGGGATGGTTTTCCGAAAAAAAAGTTTTGATTTCGCCTGAAGCATTTCAAAAACTGGATTACGAATCAAAAAAACTATCTGTAAATCTTACGCAGGAAAAAATAAAAAACAGTCCCGATATTGAAACAGACAAACCTGTTTCAGAACAACAGGAAGAGTTGATTCGTGGATACTACTCTTGGCCCGGCGATTACGGAAACGGAATGTATGGACACATGGGCCTAGGCATGTGGGGATATCCGTTAGTTGAAGTAAGAGAAACAGAAAAGGAAATGATACAAAGAAAAACGAAAAAGCAAGCTAATGAAAACCCGCATCTACGCAGCACACAGGAAGTTACAGGATATGATATTCATACAACGGACGGAAACATAGGCAAAGTAGACGATTTTATAATTGACGATGTAAGCTGGAAAATCCATTTTCTTATTGTGGAAACCGGCAACTGGTTTTCGGGGAAAAAAGTGATTATTTCTCCACGTTGGATTAAAGATGTAAAATGGCAGGAGCAGATAGTTACTATTAATCACTCAAAAGAAGAAGTAAAAAACAGTCCCGAATATGATTCGTCGCAACCGATAAATGATTCATATGAGCATTCACTCAATGACTATTACGAAAAATAAAATAATAATTATGGAAATTTTACAACAAGCAGAAGTATTTGAAAAAGCCAAAATGAGTCATATGTCTAATAGTGATAGAGTGACAGCTTCAAGGGAAGCAAAACGACTTGTATTAGCAATCAACAAAATTTATAAGAAGACAAAAGAAGCAACCTTGATGGATATAATGAAGCGGTTAACCATTAAGAAAAAAAGAATAGATATTCGATTGAAAGGAAGACCTAATTCTTGAGTATACTTATACTATTAACCTCTAATAAACAAACGCCATGGAAAATCATATTGTAAAAATAATTTCAGTGGAACCAGTAACGCATGATGTAAAGCGATTTACAATCCAAAAGCCAGAAGGTTTCAAATTCATACCTGGACAGGCAACCGAAGTGTCCGTAAATACTCCTGCTCTTAAACATGAAAAGCGACCTTTTACTTTTACAAGTTTAAATGATAATAAGCACCTCGAATTTACAATTAAAATTTATGATAATCACAACGGAGTTACAAAAGAATTAGGAAAATTAAAGCTCGGTGACGAACTTATCATCCGTGATGTTTGGGGCGCAATTGAATATAAAGGCGAAGGCGTATTCATTGCTGGTGGTGCAGGTGTTACACCATTCATTGCAATTCTGCGGCAGTTACAAGCGGATGACAAAATTGCTAACAACAAACTAATTTTTACCAACAAAACCGAAAAAGATATAATTCTAAAAAAAGAATTTAATGAAATGCTCGGCAAGAATTTCATCAACACGCTCACTGATGAAAAAAAAGAGGGGTACGAAAATGGTAGGATTGACTATACTTTTCTAAAAGAAAAAATAGACAACTTTAAACAGCATTTCTATGTTTGTGGTCCACCACAATTTGTAACGGCCATTTCAGAAGCACTCACACAATTAGGAGCGAAAACTGATACAGTAGTTTTTGAGAAATAATCGGTGAGATTTGTTAAAACTGCTTTAACGATTTGATTGCTTTTTTCTCGAATTTAGAATTATAAAAAAAATCTTTTAAATTTATATTGTGCATGATACAAACGCATCCGATAGCAATAAATTATGAAAAGAAACATAAAAACGATAATAACTAAAAACATATTTCGTCTCCCACTGGATATTCCGGGGCAAACTGAACACCCTATTCCGGTTCAAATTGGACAGTTTTGATGATGATTTTTAGTCCTACTTTGTGATCAAATCAAAAAGATAATTAATAGCCTAATCAAAGCCATAGATAGAGTATGTGAACAAATAACAAGAGATTGTGTATCTACCCGAAAGACATACAACACATAACTGGCATGAGTTATCGTCAAAGCATAATACTACTGCAAAAAATGAGGATTAAGTCGAATAAACTAGAAGAAAAGTTTGTGTCTATTGAAGAATTTTGCCAATTTATGAGCCTAAAAATTAAACAAGTTGAACCTTTAATAATTGGATAGAATTTATGTTTTAGGCGACTAAATTTTGAACTTTACCAGTTCGAAAAATATTGTCTAACCAGTTCAAATTATTACAATTAATCATTAATTCCAGCAAAAAAATCCTTATATTTGAGTAATTGAAATTTAGAACAATTTGCTAACATATTGAGAGGTATCAGTTGAGGTGTCACTTAAAATAAAAGCTTTTTGAAGCCTTATCTTACAGCACTTAAAAAAAATAAACAAATCCCTCTTTCTCCGCAAAAGAAAAACCTAATTTTTTTTCATATTTTTATATATACTTTTTTCTATTACTCTAATCTCTAAAGTGTTCGACTGTGAAAAAGAGTTCGACAGTCGAACTCTAACGGTTCTTTTAAACACAACTTTTTATCTTTAAAAAACTTAAATTATTGAAAAACGTTAAAAACAGTTAGGTAAATATTTTAAACCTAAAAAATAATCATTGAATTAAAAAAAATCAAATCGCTTAAAATCAAATGATTACATTACAATTTTAAGCTGTCAAAAAAAGTTAATATAGGAATTAGGTGTTCGATTTTAGTCCCAGCCACTCCACTTTAAAAAAAATCGTAATAAGCTATATTTTAAGCTTTTACGATTTTTTTATTTTACTATTTCCCAACAAAATAAATTAAAATTTATTTACAATAGAATATAATCCTATTTTTTGTTTTTAGCTTGTAAATTCCATTCCTGATTCATAGAAGCGTTTCACAGAAAACATTGTTATATGGCTTTGCATATCCCTCTTTTATCAAAATTTCGTTTAAAACTCTACCAATCATTTAGAATTAGATAGCCAAGTTTGCTTTATTGCAACCTAAATAGTTACAGATAGGATAATTCACTCCGCAATTAGGTTCGAACATAAGGGTGAATCGATGCATAAAAAAATGAAAAATAATTAGAAAAAAACATCTAATTTTGATCCCAGAAAATATCATTAAAAAAGTGGTACAGTTTCACCGGAATACTTATTAAGTGGTTCGTTAACCGAATAAGGTGTCATAAATGTATGTGAGTTTTAAATAAATTTGTTCATCTAAATCTGAAAACATAAAATTATAATGAATGTAAAAGTTATTAATAATTACGCCAAACTAAAAACAACTTTGTTTTTTTTACCGCTTATATTGTTATTGGTTATTCTTATATTTCTTTTCAGCCAAGATTCTTTAACTACTTTTAAGTATGTACAAATTCAAAAGGACTACTTTTTATATATTAACCATTATTTAGGTCAATATCCAAATTTAGAATACAATCTTACCCAATTAGGCGATGCCTCTGTTTTTTTGTCATTTTTAATTATTTTCATCGTGTATGCACCTAAAATATGGGAGGCAATATTAACAGCTTCATTGGCTTCCCTCCTATTTTCTTGCCTCTTAAAAAACTTGTTCTTAGTACCTCGACCTGCTCAAATTTTTGACAATCATAGTTTTATCATTGTAGGAAAAACAGCTATCGGATTTAGTAGTTTGCCTTCTGGGCATTCCATTACAGTTTTTACTATACTCACCGTTTTGTTGTTTGCATTTATGACTGAAAAGTTAAACTATAAAATCTTATGGGTCTTTTCTGTTGTATTTACAGGATTGATTATTGTGTTTTCCAGAGTGGGTGTTGGAGCACATCATCCGCTAGACGTCATTATAGGCAGTATTATAGGATATATTTCGGGTCTTATTGGTATTTTTGCCAGCCGAAAATATAAAATATGGAATTGGGTGAATAATAAAAAATACTATCCAATTTTTATTCTGTTGATTGTGATCTGCGGTATTTCATTCATCATCAAAATAAATCGAGAAAGTTTCATCATATTTGATTTGGCGTTAATTAGTTTAATTGTTTCACTTTATAAAATCATTCATGTATACGTTAAAAAATAATTTAAAATTAACTCGTTTTGTCTTATTGATGAGTTTTCTTAATTTTATATTCTTTCATTATCCGTTTTTTAAATTTGTGTTTAATAACGTTGAATATAAAAACTTGAACGGAATGTTTTTAATTCTTAGTTTGATGATTCTAATGTTAGTGCTAAATGCTTTCGTTTTTTTTCTGCTTTTTTTCCTGTCGCGTTATGTTGGGAAATTTCTTTTAGTGTTGTTCTTTATAATAAATTCAGTTGCCGTTTACTTCGTTAATACCTATAGTGTTATCATTGACGAAAGTATGATAGGCAATATACTTAATACCAATTATGACGAGTCTAGCAGTTTTTTTTCATTCAAATTAGTTGTATACTTACTTTTTCTGGGCATAATTCCTAGTATTTATATCATCAAAGTTAAAGTCATAAATGTTACAGTAAAAAGATTTTTTGTCCTGATCTCATTGACTTTATTATTTATTTTAGGTTTAGTAATTGCCAATTCAAGTAATGTTTTGTGGATTGATAAAAATTCAAAAACTTTGGGCGGACTTGCAATGCCTTGGTCTTATACTGTAAATATTTCACTTTTTTATGCACATGAATCCAAAAAAAATGAAAAAGAAATTTTATTACCAAATGCAACAATAAAAGATAATCAAAAATCAGTTGTAGTTTTAGTTATTGGCGAATCTGCAAGAAGTCAAAATTTTTCTTTGTATGGATACAACAAAAACACAAATCCCCTACTCTCTAAAACTAATAATGTATTTCATTTTAATGCAAAATCGGATGCAACCTATACCACTGCAGGTGTGAAAAGTATTTTAGAACATAAAAACACCGATGATTTGTATGAAATTTTGCCCAATTATTTGTATCGAAATAATGTTGAGGTTATTTGGAGAACAACAAATTGGGGAGAGCCACCAATTCATATAAAAAATTATCAAAACAGAGCATTTCTAATGCCAAATTGCAAAGGCGATGGCTGTAATTATGATGAAGTACTTTTGAGCGGATTAAAAGAACAAATTTTAGCCAGTAAAAAGAATAAAATATTAATCGTTTTACATACAAGTACAAGTCATGGACCTACATACAGCAAGAAATATCCCTCTGAATTTGAGACTTTTAAACCCGTTTGCAAAAGCGTTGAATTAGCTAATTGTTCTCAAACAGAACTAATCAATGCTTACGACAATACCATTGTGTATACCGATTATATATTAGCCAATATAATTAAAGATTTAAAGCAATTGACTGCCTATAAAAGTACTATGATTTTTGTGTCTGACCATGGTGAATCTTTGGGAGAAAAAAACCTATACATGCATGGTTTACCTTTGAGTATTGCACCAAAAGAACAATATGAAATCCCTTTTATAGTTTGGTATTCTGATAACAGTTCAAAACATTTAAAAACTAATGAGATGTTGTCTCAAAACCATGTATTTCACAGTGTTTTAAATTTTTTAAATATTCAAAGTCCTATTTATAACGAAGAATTGAACATTTTTAAATAAGTAAAACTTCGTATCTCTTTTAGTAAAAACATTTTTAACCCTTGTAATTCAGTGCTTTTTATTCACAAACTATTTAAAATGATTACTTTCAAGAAATCGATCATTTGATTTATATTGTCAATATAGTAGTGACCAAAAGAGCATTACCGTTTTTCGGTTTCTGGCGTTGCAGTTTTTAAGTCCTGCTTGACTATTTTCTGCTTGAAGTATAATCTTAATTAACCTGGATTTGTTGATTTGTAAAAGTATATTTGCTATTCTTTCCATATCTTGGTTGAGACACTATTTATCATCAACCGTCAATTCATTGCTAATTTAATTATAAAACTTCGAGGTCGGTATCTAACTAACCGCATATTATTTCTTTATGACAAATATTATTTGCCTTTACCATCCTTTTGATATAAATTATTAAATATTGTGCATCTAAGTAATGACTAAAATTTAATGTCGTATTTTAATAAAGCACTAAATTTCTTTACCACAGATTTCACAGATTAGCACAGATTAATTCGTTATGTAATTTTAAAAATCTTTTTAATCCTTACAATCTGTGGCAAAAACTCTTTTTAATAATTGCGACAATATATCTTTCTTGCTACTTATCAAATAAATACACTAACAACAAACATATTTATCACGTATAATCTGTTGAATTTAATATAATTTGCTTGAAAAATTAAATGGAAAACTGGTGTTTTTAATGCGTTTGATTTGTGATATTTATCATTTTTAGAGCATTACTTTCAAAAAGACTATATTTGCAAAAAATTTAAGCAAATGACTACTTTTGAGCAATTCAATCTTCCTAAATCCGTACAAAAAGCGATAGATGATTTAGGGTTTACAACTCCTACTCCTATTCAAGAAAAAACATTTTCTGTGATAATGTCAGGAAGAGATATGATGGGAATCGCTCAAACCGGTACTGGTAAAACATTTGCTTACCTTTTGCCTTTGTTGAAACTATATAAATTTACTCCCGGGCATACCCCAAAAATAGTGCTCCTGGTTCCTACTCGTGAACTTGTTGTACAAGTTGCGGAAGAAATTGAGAAATTGACAAAATACATGTCGGTTCGTACTATTGGAATCTTTGGAGGTGTCAATATCAATACCCAAAAGAAAGCAGTGTATGCAGGTTGCGACATACTAGTGGGAACTCCAGGAAGAATCATGGATTTAAC
Source organism: Flavobacterium bomense (assembly GCF_003970355.1). Classification (NCBI taxonomy): domain Bacteria; kingdom Pseudomonadati; phylum Bacteroidota; class Flavobacteriia; order Flavobacteriales; family Flavobacteriaceae; genus Flavobacterium; species Flavobacterium bomense. The sequence continues at coordinate 100,419 of NZ_RYDJ01000008.1, forward strand.
GCTGGATAATGTGATTCGTTTTGAAGAAATGCAAAAGCTGGTAATAGATGAGTTTGATGAAATGCTGAATTTAGGTTTCCGTACCCAATTGACCTCTATATTGGCCATGATGCCTAAAAAACGTCAAAACATTCTGTTTTCAGCAACTATGACAGATGAAGTAGATGCGATTTTGAATGATTATTTTGATTATCCTCAAGAAGTTACGCTTTCGGCATCAGGAACACCTCTGGAAAACATCAAACAAATATCCTATCAGGTTCCTAATTTTAACACTAAAATAAACCTTTTAAAACACTTATTGCAAAACAACGAAGACATGAGCCGTGTGCTGGTGTTTGTCAATAATAAGAAAATTTCTGATATGGTTCACGAACGAATCGAGGAGGATTTTGAAGGTCAGTTTGGAGTAATTCACTCGAATAAATCACAAAATTATCGTTTGAGTACGATGGCTTCGTTCCAAGAAGGAAATTTACGTGGTTTGATTACTACTGACATCATGGCCAGAGGTTTGGATATTTCCAATATTACCCACGTTATCAATTTTGAAATGCCTGAATTACCTGAATTGTATATGCACAGAATTGGTCGAACCGGTCGTGCAGATGCTACAGGAACCGCTATAAGTCTTATCGCACCTCGCGAAGAAGAATTTAAAGTAGAGATTGAAGTGCTGATGAATATGGAATTAGCTATTGAACCTTTCCCAGAAACCGTTGAAATTTCATCAAAATTAATTGAACCTGAAAAAGAGAGACAACCGATCAAGTTTATGATGAAAAAACAAAAACTTGACGGAGATGGCGCTTTTCAAGAGAAAAGTAAAAAGAATAAAAAAGTCAATTTAGGCGGCCCTGGTGTAACTAAGAAAAAAACACATGGTTCTGTAAATAGGAATATGCTAAAAACCAGAGACAAAAAGAGAAAAGACAAGAACAAATAGTGATCAGTATTCCGTGTTTAGTGTTCATTTTCTAAATCCTGATTTTTTTCTGAACATCGGGGTCTAAAGATAAAAACAAAAATAAATAGTAAAAGTGTTGAAAAATAATTTTCGTTTTTCAACACTTTTTTTGTGAGTTTTTAATTTTAATTCTTAGTAAAAACCAAGCAAACCGGAGAACACAAAACAATTTTTTTGCCAGTATCAGCAAGCAATCCAGTCTTTTTATTTCTTTTAAAAATCACTACATCATTGGTATATTGATGTGCTACCACAAGAAAATTTCCCGTTGGGTCAATGGTGAAATTTCGAGGTCCTTTTCCTAAACTACTGGTTTGCCCTTTCAATAGTAATTTTCCGTTTTTTAGAATTTCAAAAATGGTGATATTATTTGCTTCGCCGCGATTAGAGGCATATAAAAACTTCCCGTCAGGTGAAATATGGATATCCGCAGCACTAAATGATCCTTTGAAATCTTTGGCTAAAATAATCGTTTCATCAATCTTTGTCAATGTTCCGTTAGAATAACTAAATACTGTTAGCGCGCCGTCCAGTTCCTGTAATAAATAAACAAATTTACCATCTTTGCTAAAGGTTAAATGTCTGGGTCCACTCCCGGATTTCACTGAAATGCTGTCTTTTAATTCTAAAACAGTGTGTTCAGCATTAGGATTATAAGCGTATGAATATACTTTGTCATTCCCTAAATCGTTAGACAAAACAAACTTTTTATCTGGAGAAAAATGAACCATGTGTACGTGCGGACCTTCTTGTCTTTGTGTATTAGTTCCTTTTCCATAATGTTGAATAACTTGCTTCGCTTCAGCTAGACTTCCGTCGTTATTTTTAGCAAAAACGGAAATATTTCCCCCGGAATAATTAGCAACAATTACATTTTTATCGTCATTGATTATGTAACAAGGATCCGCACCCTTGGAGCTTTGCTTGTTGATTAAGTCTAATTTTCCTCTTGCTGGATTATAGCTAAAAGAACTCACCGTACTTTTAGTCCCATTTTCGTTTACGGAATACACAAAATTATTATTTTTTGAAACCGTTAAATAACTGGGATTTATAACCTTTTCAGTCGCATTTTTAAAACTGAAATCGCCTGTGTTTGAATCAAAATCATATACATAAATTCCTTTACTGTCACAACTTTGGGTATAGGTTCCTATTAGTAAATTCAATTTGTTTTTTTGTGCATGAACACTTGTAAAAAGGAAGATTAATAGAAGAACCGCAAACGGCTTTTTCATGTTTTTAAAATTTATTAGAAAGCTAAAATACACATTATATTCCTAATGAATGTCAATAGTTTATTCCTTTGAAAAATTATAACAACTTCATCTAAAACTGTCAACAAATTTGTATTTTTGACTCCTGAAATTCAATGAACACCGTTGAAAACAAAATACAGTAAAGTAAACTCAACCTCAGAATGCATTTTAAACATCCCGAAATTTTATACTTTCTGTTCTTGTTGATTGTTCCAATTTTGGTTCATTTGTTTCAATTACGCCATTTCAAAAAAGAATATTTCACCAATGTTCGGTTCTTAAAAGCACTTTCAATTCAAACCAGAAAAAGCTCTAAAATCAAAAAATGGTTGCTTCTCGCCTGTCGTTTATTACTTCTAACTTGCCTTATTTTCGCATTTTCGCAACCTTTTTTCGAGTCCCAAGACAGCAAAAATGCCACCAATGAATTGTATATTATTTTGGACAATTCTTTTAGCATGCAAGCCAAAGGCAAAAAAGGGGAATTATTAAAAAGAGCGGTTCAGGAATTACTTGAAGAAACTCCGGAAAATGTAAATTTTTCTTTAATTACCAATTCCGAAAATTATTGGAACACGGATATAAAGTCTGTTCGTAGTGCTTTACAAAATCTAAAATACAGCCCAACTCCGTTCCAATTAGACAATATAATGGCAAAAATAAAAGCGCATAAATCAGCTTTTAATAAAGATATCGTCATCATTACGGATGCGGTAGGTCTTGATGAAAAACAACTGAAAAATAGTGATGCAACTGATTCTCCTTCATTTATAATTCCAAAAGCAGAACAAAAAAACAATGTTTCTATTGACAGCGTATTCATCCATAAAACAGTAGAAAATTTTTATGAAATTAGTGTCCAAATATCCAGTTATGGCAAGAATTTCAACCCGATTCCAATTTCTCTATACAATGAAAACAAGCTTATTGCTAAAACGATAACAACTTTAGACACAAAGAAAAAAAACCTCAGTTTCACGATTCCTAAACAATCCTTTCATGGTTATTTTTCTATAGTTGACAATGGTTTGTCTTATGACAACACGTTTTTTTTCAGTATTTCAAAAACGAAGAAAACCAACATTATCAGCATTGGAGAACTAGCGAAAAGCAACTTCCTTTCCAGAATTTATACCAGTGAAGAATTCAATTATAACAATTATACCTTAAGCACCTTAGACTATAATAAACTGGAAGAACAAGACGCAATTATTCTTAATGAATTGGATGAAATTCCGCAAGCTTTGATAACCACTTTGAACTCTTTTGTAGAGAAAGGTGGAAATTTAATTGTAATTCCTTCGGCGATAAGTTCCATTACCAATATGAATTCTTTTTTGTCGAATTTTGGAAACCTCAAATTTAGTTCTTTAGAAAACAGAGAAAAATTGATTACTAAAATCAACTTCAATCATCCTATATTCCATAGTGTTTTTGAAAATAAAGTGACTAATTTTCAATATCCAAAGACAAAAAAATCTTTTGTAATATCCAGTTCCTCTCCTGCTGCTTTGTCTTATGAAGACCAAAGCGTTTTCTTGACATCGATAGCAAATTCGGTTTCAGCAGTTAGTTTTTTTGCTGCTCCTATTAACATCGAAAATTCAAATTTTCAGCAATCGCCATTAATTGTACCTACATTTTACAAGATGGCGATGCACAATCAAAACAACGGAGTAAATGCCTTGATAATTGGTAATAACAACCCGCATTTTATAGAAGCATCGCTAAACAAAGGCGCTATTTTAACGGCAAAAGGCTTAGACGAACAATTTATTCCTATCCAACAAATTCTGAATAATAAAGTCAAAATGACTTTCAATGATTATCCGATACAAGCAGGGAATTTCAGCATTTACAATACAAAAGAGTGGATTGAAAACATTAGTTTCAATTACAACCGAACCGAAAGTGATTTGGCTTCAGCCAATGAGACTATTCTTTCTGACTATAAAACAATCGAATCAATACCATCGTTCTTTGACACTTTACAAACTGACAGAACTGATAATCAAATTTGGAAATGGTTTGTTATCTTTGCACTGTTATTTCTAATAACCGAAATGGCAATTATACGATTCGTAAAGTAAATAACGAAGTTCAATACTTAAAAATCAATATAAAATGAGCATGAATGTACTTTAGTCATAAAAGTCAATGCAAATTTCATATTCAATCAAAAAAACAAATAGTATCTACATATGAAATTAATCCTCAGAGACGCCAAAATTATCGATTCGAAAAGTCCCTTTCATAATAAGACTGCAGATATTTTAATTGTTGATGGTTTTATACAAAAAATTGGAACCTGGCTCCCAAATCTGGATAAAGCAGAAGAAATACAACTTGATAATTTACATGTCTCCCAAGGCTGGTTTGATAGTAGCGTTTCGCTCGGGGAGCCTGGGTTTGAGGACCGTGAAACCATATCAAACGGACTTACTGTAGCTGCCAAAAGTGGTTTCACGGCAATCGCATTACAACCCAACTCCTTTCCTATTATTGACAATCAATCCCAAGTGAATTTTGTTTTAAACAAAGCACAAGGATTTGCAACTCAACTGTATCCTATCGGCGCTTTGAGCAAAGAAAGTGCAGGAAAAGACATGGCTGAATTATATGATATGAAAAAAGCGGGAGCCGTTGCTTTTGGAGATTATAATAAAAGTTTAGATAATGCTAATTTGCTAAAAATAGCCTTACAATACGTTCAGGATTTTGATGGATTGATTCTTGCTTTTTCCCAAGACGAAAATATAAAAGGAAATGGAGTGGCCAATGAAGGCATAGTTTCGACCCGACTGGGTTTAAAAGGAATTCCAAATCTTGCCGAAGAAATACAAATTGCACGGAATTTATTTCTGTTAGAATATACTGGGGGAAAACTTCATATTCCAACTATTTCAACTAAAAAATCAGTACAATTAATCAAAGAGGCTAAGGCCAATGGACTGCAGGTAACCTGCAGTGTTGCTGTGCATCATTTAGTTCTAACTGATGAAAAACTGGAAGGTTTTGATACCCGTTATAAAATTTCTCCACCGCTTAGAACTGAAACCGACAGGAAAGCATTACTGAAAGGAATAAAAGACGGAACAATCGATATGATTACATCCGACCATAATCCGATGGATATTGAGCACAAAAAAATGGAATTTGATGGAGCCAAGAATGGAACTATTGGTCTGGAAAGTGCTTTTGGAGCTTTGATGACTGTTTTGCCATTAGAAACCGTAATAGAAAAACTCACTTCAGGAAAAACAACTTTTGGCATCGAAACAGCATCAATTAATCAAGGTTCAAAAGCAAATATTACCTTATTTAATCCGGAACCAAAAAGCATTTTTACAAAATCATCCATTTTATCCAAATCTAAAAACACTGCTTTTTTAGGAACTGAACTAAGAGGTAAAGTGTACGGAATTGTGAATCAAGGAAAATTAATTTTAGCATAAAAAAATGAATACTATTAATAATAATAATTCAGAGTCAGGAAAGACGGCCGCAATCACCAGTTATATTTTAGGAATTGGCGTATTTATTGCCATGTCTATGAACTCCGAGGACAAAAATGAATTTGCTTCATTTCACATCCGTCAAGGACTGGGACTTACTTTAACATTCATATCACTGGGATTAATCATCAGCAATTTTGACAGCCTAATGATTTCGGCTCCCATGTGGATTTTCGTATTTGTTTTATGGTCTTACGGTATTACCAGTGCTATAAAAGGAGAAACAAAACCGGTTCCATTATTGGGAACGTATTATCAAAAATGGTTATCAAACATCTCATAATCCATGAATTTATCTTTAGAATATAAAATACGAGAGCCTAAAATAAAATTAGACGAAAATCCACTTTTACTTTTATTGCACGGATACGGCAGCAATGAAGACGATTTATTTTCATTTGCAACCGAGCTTCCTGATGAATATTATATTGTTTCAGCACGTGCGCCTTATAACATGCAATACGGTGCATATGCATGGTATGCAATCAATTTTGATGCGGATCAAAATAAATTTTCGGATCACGATCAAGCCAAAGTTTCAAGAGATTTAATTGCCGGATTTATTGATGAATTAATTCAAACCTACCCCATAAATGCTGAGAAAGTCACATTGATTGGCTTCAGCCAAGGATCTATATTGAGTTATGCAGTTGCACTTTCGTACCCTGAAAAGGTTCAAAAAGTAGTTGCGATGAGCGGGTACTTAAATTTAGAAATTGTCACTGAGGATTACCTAAAAAACAACTTTCATACCCTGAAAATATTTGCTTCACATGGAACAGTGGATCAAGTAATTCCAGTTGAATGGGCTAGAAAAACACCAGCAATAGTAGAAAATTTAGGGATAAATATAACCTTCAAAGAATATCCTATAGGTCATGGAGTTGCTCCACAGAATTTTTATGACTTCAAAAACTGGATTTTAGAGAATGAATAAATAATATTTGTGCCGTATTCAGGTCTTTATAAACGGAATACGGCACCTTAATTATTTTTGGTACAACAACGATTGATTGACCTCAAAAGAAATACTTTTATCTTCATTGACAAAATATTTCAACAAAACTTCACCCCAAATTTCACCATCACTATAATCAGCAATAATCCATCTGTGGTTTAGTATTTTGACTTTGTTAATAATAAATTTATTTGTGCTAATTTGATCTTGACCCGTATACGGATTTCCCTTTGGGTTGGCGTTCAAATCCAATAATTTTTCAGTGACGAAAGGAATCAATTTCTCGTATTGAATTGTTTTGTTAGCGCTTGTAGTATCAAAATAATTTTGAGCATTCTCATTTTTTTCCAAAGAAAAATAGTTGGCATCCACTAATTGATTCGAAACCAAACTCAGACTGTCTCTTAATTTTTTAGTGGTTTTTTCATATCTAGTTTGCTCAAATACTACTTGTTTACTCAAAAACATATACGTAAAAACAGTAGAAAGCACAGCCAGAATAGTAAGGTACAGGAATAATGAATTTTTCATTTTAAATATAATTAAATTTTAATTTCTAGATTATCATAGGCGAGATAAACATGCTCGGGGAGATTTTTTTGAACCTCCTCGTGATACCCCATGATATGACTAATATGTGTAAGATAGGCTTTTTCTGGTTGGACCAAAGCTATAAAATCCAACGCTTCTTTTAAATTGAAATGCGTTTCATGAGACTCTTCCCGTAAAGCATTTACAACCAATACCTTTAGATTTTTTAACTTGACTATTTCACTTTTTTCAATAGTTTTCACATCCGTTAAGTAGGCAAAATCATCAATTCGATACCCAAAAACCTGAAGATTTCCATGCATGACACTGATGGGGACAACCGTTTTGTTGCCAATGGCAAATGACTGGTTGTTGACAACTTCAATAGTTGTAACAGAAGGCGCACCGGGATATTTATTGACCGTTTCAAAAACATAATCGAAACGTCTTTTTAGATTAGTTATAACCCGTTGATGTGCATAAATTGGAATTTCTCCTTGTTTGAAATTAAAAGGCCGAATATCATCGATTCCTGCGGTATGATCCGCATGTTCATGAGTAAATAAAATACCATCTACTTTCTGGCAATTTGACGCAAGCATTTGCTGTCTGAAATCAGGTCCGCAATCAATTACAAAAGAATAATTCTCCCAAGAAATCCATACAGAGACGCGCAGTCTTTTATCTTTAGAATCAGAGCTTTTACAAACAGGATGATTACTACCAATAACAGGAATGCCTTGTGATGTACCAGTTCCTAAAAAATATACCGTCAACTTTCTTTATTTTATTTGCAAAAATAGGGTTAATTCCCTTTCATTAGAAACCTATTTAACTAACTTTACAAAATATTAGCCATATTAAAAGAAAATGGATACAGAAATAAAATTAAAAGGTGATAAAATCATCGAACAAATCCCTTCAGTCAAAGATAAAGCACTTCGTATCAATTTGAACGAAAATATCTATGGAACTTTTGCAGAAATTGGCGCTGGACAGGAAACTGTAAGACATTTTTTTAGATCTGGTGGATCGTCAGGTACAATTGCAAAAGCAATGTCAGCCTATGACAAAGACTTTAGCGATGCCGTTTATGGAATTGAAGAGGACGGTCGTTATGTGACTGAAAGTCGACTCAAAAAAATGCTTTCTCATGAAGTAAATCTAATAGAAAAAAGGCTAAGCAGAGAAAAACATCCTAATAAAATGTTTTTTAGCTATGCGAATACCGTGGCCACTATTGACTTTGCCAAACAATTCAAAGGACATGGCTGGGTTGGTATTAGTTATCAAATTGAGCCGGATGAGGATTATAATGAAATTATTCTTCACATTCGATTTAAAGAAACTGATGTGCGTTTGCAACAGGAAACATTGGGTATTCTGGGCGTAAATTTAATTTACGGGGCGTATTACAAATACAATGATCCCAAACGTCTCTTGCGTTATTTGTATGACCATTTAGACAAAGATCAATTAGAAATAGACACCATAAATTTCTCAGGTCCACGTTTTGCTGATGTTGACAATCGTTTGATGAGTTTACAATTAGTCAAAAATGGAATGACTGATGCCGTTATGTTTAATCCTGATGGAATAAACATACTTCCTGCTGCTATATTATACAAGAAAAACATCCTTGCTTTTAGGGGTAGTTTTCGTCCCGTTACAAAAGTCAACATGGACATGTATGAGAAATCATTAAAAATGTTTTTAAATGAGAACAAGGTCAGTCCGGAAAACACATTAGTGATTTTTGAAATTACATTATCCAACCTACGATCTGATGGAGAAATCGATGAAAGAGATTTTATGGATCGAGCTGAATTACTCTGTTCACTTGGACAAACCGTAATGATTTCAAATTTTCAGGAATATTACAAGGTAGTGGAGTATTTTGCGAATTATACCAAAGCCAGAATGGGATTAGCCATGGGTGTGAATAATTTAATAGATATTTTTGACGAGAAATATTACCGTCATTTAAGTGGCGGAATTCTGGAAGCTTTCGGGAAATTATTCTACCGCGACATGAAAGTATTCTTGTATCCAATGATTGGGGAAAATGGAGAAATAATCACCTCCGAAAATTTAAAAGTACACCCAAGAATGAAAGAACTCTATAAATTCTTTAAATTCAACGGAAAAGTAGTTGATATAGATGATTATGACCCCTCTATTTTAGAGGTGTTCTCTCGTGAAGTTTTAAATATGATTAATAATGGAAAGCCCGGTTGGGAAACAATGCTTCCCCCTGGTATTGCAGAAATAATTAAGGAACACAGACTTTTTGGATTTGATCCTACTAAAGTTTTGAAGGAAATCAATTCGTGAATCAGTAGTCAAATTTTGAGTTAAATTAAAAACAAAGTCCAGAGCTGGGGTCAATTAAAACCGCAGATCTGGACTTTGTTTATTATTAAAAGTTGGTTTGCATTTATATTTGCAAATGCAATAAAGGATGACACCACGGAATCCTTATTTTAGTATCTGAGCAGCATGCACTTTGGTTTTTACAGCCGAGATAACCTCATCAATAATCCCGTTTTCATCAATTACAAAAGTAGTCCTGTGGATCCCGTCATACTCTTTTCCCATAAATTTCTTGGGACCCCAAACCCCAAAAGCCTGTATCACTGATTTGTCTTCATCTGCAAGTAATGGAAAAGGAAAGTTATACTTTTCCTTAAACTTGGCCTGTGCTTTTTGAGCATCGGCACTAACGCCCAGAAGAGCATAATTGTTTGCTTCAAATCGCTCGAAATTATCTCTTAAGTCACAAGCCTCAGCTGTACATCCTGGCGTATTTGCTTTTGGATAAAAGAAAATTACTAATTTTTTACCTGCATAATCTGTTAATTGATGTAATTTTCCATCTTGATCCAGACCTGAAAAATCAGGTGCTTTATCTCCTTTTTTTAATGTTGTCATTATTTTTATTGATTTGAATTTGAATTTTGCTAATGCCGCCGAAATTGTTTTTCTTTACCAATCAAATTTAATAAATAATGAATAAACAGGAACGTGTAATTTTTATTATAAATACGTTAAAAAAACTATATCCTACGATTCCAATTCCCTTGGATCATAAAGACCCGTATACGTTGCTGATTGCCGTTTTATTATCCGCACAATGTACGGATATTCAAGTAAATAAAATCACTCCTTTACTTTTTGCAAAAGCAGATAATCCGTTTGATATGATCAAAATGTCTGTCGAAGAAATTAAGGAAATCATTCGGCCTTGTGGCTTATCGCCAATGAAATCAAAAGGAATTCATGGTTTATCCCATATATTAATTGACAAACATGGCGGAAAAGTACCTCAGAGTTTTGAATTTCTGGAAGAATTACCCGCGGTAGGACATAAAACGGCCAGTGTTGTGATGTCCCAAGCTTTTGGAGTTCCAGCCTTTCCGGTTGACACACACATTCATCGCTTGATGTACCGCTGGAATTTAACCAATGGGAAAAACGTAGTTCAAACAGAGAAAGATGCTAAACGCCTTTTTCCTGAAGCAATTTGGAATGACCTGCATCTTCAAATTATTTGGTACGGAAGAGAATATTCTCCGGCTCGTGGCTGGGATTTAGATCAGGATATTATTACTAAAACTATTGGCCGAAAAACGGTTATTGATACATATTATAAAAAATAAAGTATGCTAAAAAACCGCTGCTTCCAAATGGAATAAGCGGTTTTCTAGTCTTTTACAATCCAAATAAAATAGGAAAGCTGCTATTTCTTGGTCAATTCGATATAATTTCGAAATTTTTATTGTCTATTTTCAGTATGCTTAACGCCTTAGAATAGCTTAATAAAAAAGAAATTGTTTCTTTACTGGGTTTCATTGTTTGAGAAACTAATGATTTTTTTGAGTAAGTTTTTGCCATAGAGTAATACAAATTTGTTTTCTATTACAACGCAGCAAGTTTCAGTATATTGTCAATTAGTCAAAACAATTTGGTGTTTATCAATCACTTTTCTCAAATTCATCAAAGCGTAACGCATTCTCCCTAAGGCGGTATTGATACTCACTCCTGTTGTCTCTGAAATTTCCTTAAAACTCATATCCTGGTACATTCGCATCACCAAAACTTCTTTTTGATCAGCAGGAAGTTCTTCTATTAGTTTTTTTAAATCCAGTTCGACTTGTTCCGATATTATTTTGTTTTCTATGGTCAACGAATCATCGGACATAATTGAGAAAATGGAAAACTCTTCCGTTTCTCTGAACATGGGCATTTTTTTAGTTTTTCGGTAATGATCAACAACCAGATTATGGGAAATACGCATTACCCAAGGTAAAAATTTACCTTCTTCATTATACGAATTTGATTTTAAAGTTTTTATTACTTTGATAAAAGTATCCTGAAAAATGTCTTTGGTAATATCTCTATCCGGAATTTTAGAATATATAAAACCAAAAATTTTTGATTCATGCCTTTTTATCAATTTAGCTAAGGCATCCTCATTACCTGAGATGTATTCCTTTACCAATAATGCGTCAGGGAGTTGTATATTAACCATAATTATACTTTTTAGTTTTTAATTAAAATTGGAGAGTTTTCTCTAAAAAGTAGTTTTGTATATAGGCTAAAGAGTTTTTAGGTTTATTAAAGTTTTCAAATTTAACCAATTATTATTTTAAGATCCAAGTAAAATTAATATAAATTAACAGATGTTCATTGAAATTTGTTAAAATTTTTCTTGTTTTTTCACATTTACAACACAAATAGCATGCCGATGAATACATTCAAGTTGTTTGTAATTTCAAAATATTTAGCAGAATAATCAAATTCGCCAATTTTATTTCTAAAACTCCACTAATTATTCGTTTTTTCCAAAACTGAAATTCCATATAACAACCAGTAAAAATCTTATTTCCAATCACTTTTACAGAACGAACAATAGTTTCATTTGGTGATGGATACAATTCCCAATTAGATCCATTAAATTCTAATAATCCCTCATTGTTTGCAAAGAAAACATAATGATTTTGATCTTGAGAAATCATCCAGTTTTGATTTCCTGCACCATAAGTAGTAGAGAAATATTTTACAATTGGCGGTAGCTCTTGCGAAAAACACAAAAAGATATTAAAAAAAGAAAAATGTATAATTTTGTTTTCAAAAGTTCTTGTTATTAATTTTTCAAAAATAAAATTAATAATAGTATTTATTTATTGGATTGAAAACATTAAAACGATACAAGAAGAAAAGCACTTTTCAACCGTGCTTTTTATGATTATTTGTGAGTTGTTCATTCCCTTTTCTCTGTTCAAAATTGATTACTTTTGTAAAAATTATCATTTTTATGCAAGTTGACCTTTCGAAACTAGATCCAAAGAAAAATATTATTATAAAAGGAGCGCAAGTACACAACCTAAAAAATGTAGACGTCGCCATTCCCCGCAATAAATTAGTGGTTATCACGGGACTTTCGGGTTCTGGAAAATCAAGCTTGGCTTTTGATACTTTATATGCCGAAGGGCAACGCCGTTATGTAGAAAGTTTATCTTCGTATGCGAGACAATTTCTTGGACGATTGGATAAACCAAAAGTGGAATACATCAAAGGAATTGCTCCGGCAATTGCTATTGAACAAAAGGTGAATACTACCAATGCCCGCTCTACTGTAGGAACCTCAACCGAAATATACGATTATGTAAAATTGCTTTTTGCCAGAATTGGACGCACGTATTCGCCTATTTCTGGTCGGGAAGTCAAAAAAAATAACGTTACCGATGTCGTTACCGATGTCAAAACATTTGCAATAAACAGCAAATGGTTGCTGCTTGCTCCGATTCATCTGGAAGAAGGACGCAAACTGGAAGACAAACTAAAGGTCCTATTACAGCAAGGTTTTGCCCGAATATTAGTGAATAACGAAATGGTTCGTCTGGACGACTTACCGGATTCACTAGATAAAAAAGAAATATTCTTAATCATTGACCGAATTGTAGTCAATCACGATACTTCCGGAGAAGAAGAATTCTACAATCGTCTTGCTGATGCGGTGCAAACTGCTTTCTTTGAAGGAAAAGGGATCTGCCATTTACAAGAATTAAACGCTGATAAAAAGTATTCCTACTCCAATAATTTTGAGTTGGATGGTATTACATTTCTAGAACCCAACGTTCATTTGTTCAGCTTCAATAATCCGTATGGAGCATGTCCCGTTTGTGAAGGATATGGAAATATTATAGGAATTGATTCCGAATTAGTCGTGCCAAATACCACTTTGTCTGTTTATGAAAACGCAATCTTCCCTTGGCGAGGAGAAAGTATGAGCTGGTTTCGCGACGAATTAGTAAATAATGCCTACAAATTTGATTTTCCAATACACAAACCGTATTATGAGTTGTCTGAGGATCAAAAAGAACTAATTTGGAATGGAAATAGCTACTTTCAAGGGCTGAATGATTTTTTTAAAGAACTGGAAGAAAAAAATTATAAAATTCAAAACAGAGTAATGCTTTCGCGCTATCGAGGCAAAACCAAATGCCATTCCTGCAAAGGAAAACGCTTGAGAGTAGAAGCTTCCTACGTGAAAATAAACGCAAAAACGGTTTCTGATTTAGTTGATTTACCGATTAAACATCTGGTAACCTTTTTCGAAAACATTGATTTAGATGTGTATGAAAAGCAAATTGCGAAGCGATTAATGGTTGAAATCAACAACCGTCTATCGTTTTTAACCGAAGTAGGATTAGACTACCTTACATTAAACAGAAATTCTGCAACACTTTCTGGAGGTGAATCACAACGCATCAACTTAGCCACTTCATTAGGGAGCAGCTTAGTGGGTTCAATGTATATCTTGGATGAACCCAGTATTGGTTTACATCCAAAAGATACAGAACGTTTGATAAAAGTATTGTTATCGTTACGCGATTTAGGCAATACGGTCATTGTGGTAGAACACGATGAGGATATCATGAAAGCCGCTGATATGATTATTGATATAGGTCCGGAAGCAGGAACTTTAGGCGGGCATTTAGTCGCGCAGGGAACCTATGATGAAATACTAAAATCTACTTCACTTACAGCAAAATATCTAAACGGTGATTTAGAAATTACCGTCCCTAAAAAACGAAGACTTTTCAAGAATTTTATAGACATAAAAGGAGCACGAGAAAATAATTTACAAAATATTGATGTTACTTTTCCACTGGATGTATTAACGGTTATTACAGGAGTTTCTGGAAGTGGAAAAAGTACGCTTGTTAAGAAAATCCTTTTTCCGGCCATGCAAAAAAAGTTGGAAAACGCAGGTGAAAAAGCAGGACAATTTACTGAAATGACCGGTTCTTTTGCTCAAATTAAACACATAGAATACGTAGATCAAAACCCAATAGGAAGAAGTTCCCGTTCTAATCCGGTGACGTATATCAAGGCGTATGATGATATCCGAGAATTGTATGCTAAACAAAAACTATCAACGATTAGAGGCTATCAAGCCAAACATTTTTCTTTTAATGTTGATGGAGGGAGATGTGAAACATGTAAAGGGGAAGGTGCTATCAACGTAGAAATGGTTTTTATGGCTGATGTACAATTACCTTGTGAAACCTGCAACGGGAAACGATTCAAAAAAGAAGTACTGGAAGTAGCTTTTGAAAGCAAAAACATTCATGATATTCTTACAATGACCATAGACGATGCGATTGCGTTTTTCAATACTAATAAACAACCTAAAATAACTCAAAAATTACAGCCTTTGCAAGATGTGGGATTGGGATATGTTCAATTAGGCCAATCATCTTCTACTCTGTCCGGAGGCGAAGCCCAACGAATAAAACTGGCTTCATTCTTAGTGAAAGGAGCTACAAAAGACAAAGCCTTATTTGTTTTTGACGAACCTACAACGGGACTGCACTTTCATGACATCAAAAAATTATTAGCGTCTTTCGATGCATTGATTGATAAAGGACATTCAATTATTGTTATTGAACACAACCTTGATTTAATAAAATGTGCGGATTGGATTATTGATTTGGGGCCTGAGGGCGGGGAAAATGGCGGGAAATTATTGGCGGTAGGAACTCCGGAACAAGTTGTTAAAATAAAAGAATCTGTTACGGGAAAATATTTGAAAGATAAATTATAAATATTATCCCATATAACATTTCTCTTCAAAAGTATTTCCATCTTCATCAATAGCTACAAGTATTTTTTTAGCTTTTGAGGAAACCTGTGTAATATAAATCCAGGCGATGGACCACAGTCCTAATGTAATGCAACAGATACAAAAATTAAAAAGATGATCTACTTTTTGTCTTTTTTTTAATAAAATAGCGAAGGGCAACTTGTCGTTTCGTTCCAACACTATAAATCCATGGTTGGTTTTATTTTCCAGGATGGAGGAAAACTTTATAAAATTCTCCTCGGTTATACTTGTATTGCTTTTCATATTATTTCAGATAATTTATCTCTAATTTTTTTACTAGTAGTGACAAAATGACGTTTACAAAAATAATGGCAATTTTAGAACTTCACAATACCCACTTTTAGTGATATTTTGCATTTCTATTTTTTATTAAATATAAAAAAAATAATTATAAATACATGAAAATAAGTGACTTAATACGTAACAATCCGAAAATAAATAATATTTAGGTGAATTTTTTTATAACCAAATTCAGAGCTTCGTTTATCTCTATTGAAATAACAAACTTGTAATTAATATAAATATATAAAATGGCTACTAAAATAGATTTTAATCCTATGCTTATGATTGGATGAAAAGGAAATTCCCAGAAATAAAACATCAAGAACAATACAAAAGTTATCGCAAGAGAATATAATGTCTGTATTGTAAACGGATACAAGTGCATACGCTTGACTACAAAAAGCAGTTTAGCCAAACTATACAGCGTTATTGATAACAAAGTAGCTACTGCAGTTCCTGTTATAGCATATCTTGGTATAAAAAACATATTCAGTCCTATTGTTAGAAAAACAAGTAATAAACCTAAAAACAAGACCATACGGTAGTATTTTGAATTAAAAATAATAGCATTATTATTTCCTAAAATCAAATCAAAATATTTAGAAATCCCAATCAAAAATACCACTAGAATTCCTCCACTATACTCTTTTGGAACCATTATATACAACTGGTTGATATTGACAAAAATACACAGCATTACAAAACCACCTACAACTTGCAGATTAATTGAAGTCTTTTTGTACAAATCATTTAATTCATCCTGTTTATTCTCATGCATTAACTTAGCCGTTATGGGATATGTAATTTGATGCATCGCCCTACTGGGAACTGCTATGACAGATGCAATATAAGTAGCAACGGAATAATAGGCTATATTCTCAATTTTAATGTATTGATTCAGCATAATTTTATCAATATCCAACAACATAACCGCAACACTACCTGATAAAATAATGAAAAAAGTATATACTAAAACATCTTTCACATTTTGAGGAATGGAAAACTGAAATACAGGTTTTTTTATTCGGAAAGCATAAAACATCGTTATAGCAAAAGCCAGAAAATAAATAATAGCAGTAACATAAATAAATTGTACCACTGTAATCCATTTATAATAGACTCCAATCAAAGCAAATAAAGAAAATAATCTTAGCCCTACCTCTTTCACAAAATTTCCAAAAACCGAATGCATGTGCACTCTGGCCCAAGCATAAAAAATCTCGAAATAAGCCATACTAAGTCCTATAAATGGAATAAGCCATAAATAATCTTTAACTACAGGATTTTCTTTGCTCAAGTATAATGAAATAGGTTCAAAAAAGAATAATCCAATCAATACTAAAGGGATACACAACAAGAAAGGAATTAGTACAGTAAACGAGAGAAACTTGGAGCGTTCTTCTTCTGTTTTATACTGAGTATAAAACTTCACCAACGTATTTTGCATACCAAAAGCCAATAAAGGCATAATGATATTTGCCCAAGAAAGAATGTAGTTTGTTAAGGCATAAAATACTGTTCCTAAAAAAAACGGATACAAATAAAGTGTATTTATTGCCCCAATACCAAAACCAAAATAGGTAATTATTGTATTCTTTAAAGATTGATTTAATACTATTCCCATTTCTTTATCATTGCGAGACACAAAGCAATCTCACTTTTAATTTATATTTTATTAAGCAGTTCAACCAATTCTTTGGTAAGATTTTTTCTGGAATAACGCTGTAATCCAACTCCATTTACTTGCAATTTACCTTCCAAAAACTGATTATAAAAGTCCAAAATTACACTTTTAAGTTTCATTTTCTCCGAATAATCAAAAAATATGCCTGTGTTGGTAGTGGTAATAATTTCGGCAAAATCAGAACCTTTGGGACCAATTGCAATAATTGGACGGTTGGAAACCATATATTCAAATAATTTCCCAGGGATAATGCTTTTAGTCTCTTGAGAATTAATTTCGACAAGCAACAAAACCTGGGATTTTCTTTGATGTGCAATCGCTTCTGCATGCGAAACATACCCCAAATTATTCAAATAGGAATTTAACCCGAATTGTGTCATAGTTTCCAAAACTTCTTGACTGACTGCTCCGATTAGCTTTATTTCTACATGCGATTTGAACTCCGGAATCTCATGAATCAATTCAACCAAACTCTCCCATAAAATCAGAGGATTTCTCTCGGAAAGAAAAGAACCAATGTGCGCCAAAGAAAATTTAGAATCTAACGCTTGTTTTTCGACTTGCTCCGTATCATACCCATTGGTAATTACCGCAATGGGCTTATTTGTAATCGCTACAAATTCAGTTTTAGTAGTTTTACTCGTGACTATAATGGTATCGGCTGTATTCAAAACCTGGTGTTCTAGTGCTTTGTGTTTTTTAGCAGCAAAACTCGACAATCGCAAGGATTTGTGATAACCAATAGTGGTCCATGGATCCCTGAAATCAGCAAACCATTTTAAATCTAATTTCTGTTTTAATTCCATTCCAATAAGATGCAGACTGTGCGGTGGTCCGGAAGTAACTATGGTATCAATATTGCTTTCTACAATATATTTCTCCAGATAAGCAACTGATGGTTTTACCCAAAAAACACGTGCATCTGGAATAAAAAGATTCCCGCGAATCCAAAGAAAAGTTTTGTCTAAAAAAGATTGCTTTTTCTGATTTGGAATAATCCCGGAACTGATTTTTTGGGTTTTGTTTTTCGAAAGAAACGAAGCCAGTTGATACGGTTCAAAAATTTTCTGTTTCAAAATAATGGTCTTATCTGAAACTTCTTTAACCAAGTTTTCATCAACAATAGGATACGTTGGATTCTCCGGAATATACACAATCGGCTGAATGCCAAAATCTGGCAAATACTTAACAAACTTTAGCCAACGTTGTACCCCAGGTCCTCCAGCCGGTGGCCAATAATAGGTAATTATTAAAATTTTTTTTGGTTCCAAGTTTAGGATTTTGTTGTAATTGATTTTAAATCCGTAAAAAACAAAGTACTGTTTTGATACAATCCTTTTGAAATAATGTAAAAAGCCGGTAAAGCGGGGATTACTGAATAATATTTAAATTTGTCAGGTATAAATAAGTAAATACCAAACAATACTCCAAAAATAAAACCTAATAAAAAAAGTAACAACAATATTTGTTGAAACGATTTTAAACCGAATAATTCTATCATAATTTTAATAAATATTTTTGTTATTTAGTTTCTCCAACTCTTCAATATCTAGTTGATCTTTAAGTCTATTAGCTGCTTTTTTGGAAATAATCAAATTATCATAATCAATAAAAAACACTGGAATTCCATCTATATCTATGATATTTGCTTTTTCTAAAAGTACTACAAAAGGCTAATTTTCTAAACCTTTAACAGAAGTCATAATATCCAATCTAAAATTAATATTTAGAGTGAAATCTGTCCGACCCGGAATAAATTGCATTGTATTAATACTTTAAAAATCACCTAAACCAATTTGTTTGATCGCATTTCTTAAATTTCCACGATTAGCAATCGTATCTTCAATGAAAATATCAATATCTCCTGTGTTTCTTCCGTAGCCGTAAATATTTACTGCAAATCCACCGATAGTTAAATAGTTTACCTTGTTTTCTGACAAGTACTTCCAAACATCTATTATTTGTTTATGCATATTCATTTCAAATTATTTTGATTTTGAATATTTCTTTGCTGCCTTTAATAAACAAGATATTTCGATTATTGCCATCAGTTTTTCAAAACGTTGCTGATAAGTCAATCCTCTTGTTTCCTCAACATATCTAGCCTCCTTTACTGTTGATGTTCGTGATTTAATTTGACTTTACCCATTGCATTAAAAATTTAGAATGTATTCGAAATTTATTAGATCAAATTTACAAATAAATATCAGACAGCTAACGCCTTTTTTTTCTTTCAAAATAAATCCCACCAATCAAAAGCAACAACATTCCTATGGAACTTACCAACGTAATCGTGCTTCCGGTTTTTATAACTTGAGGTTCAAACTTGAATTCTATTTTGTGTTGCCCCCCTGGAAGAACTAGTGCTCTCAATACATAATCAACAGGGAAATGAACTGTTTTTACGCCATCAACATAGGCATTCCATCCCTTTTCATAATATATTTCAGAAAAAACTGCTAAAGCATATTTAGTATTATTAGCAGTATATTTAAGATAATTGGGTTTGTAAACATCTAATTGAATGGTTCCACTGGTATCCCATCTCCTTTTCAATCCAACATTTCTAAACTTAGATCCATGCTCATGCCGGTTAAATATTGCGACATCTTTAGTATCTAGTTGTCCTAAAGATTTCATCTCATCATCAGGGGTATTAACTACTTTCACACTGCTTACAAACCAGGCATTCCCATTGGCATTTGGGTTCGAAGTTGGAAATTCTTTTCCTTCCTTATCCGTCTGAATTACATACTTGACATTTAGCATGTTTAGGATTTCCATATTATTATTGGCAATTTGATAATCAAATAATTGTTGCATTCTTCGCGGCTTCACGGCACTGTAGCCACCAATTGATTTATGAAAATAAGAAGCACGTGCGCTGGACAAGTTTCCACTTACTTCAAAAACTCTGTAATGAGTTGTATCCTTGAGAATTTCAACATCGGAAGCTGTTTCCTGAAATGGGACTTCCACTTCCCTGCCGCTGACAAAATCTTTTCCTGACACATAATTTTTATCAACAAAAAACAAATCAAAAACCATCAATAAGCCTACAAGTATAATAGCGGTTTTCTGAGCAAACCTATCTTTAATAAACAACCATAAAATACCCGCTGTAATTACTATCAAGAAACCAGATCGCAATAAATCAGCACTATACAAACTCATTCGGTCCTGTTTTAAGGCATTAACAAAGTCAGGTCCGTAACTTTGTTGATAATACGCATCATTACCTCCAGAGAAACTGAACATACTTTTACTAAAAAACAAGATCAGTATTAATCCCAGCCCTAAAACACCGGTCTCCATTACGGCTTTCTTTTGTAGTTTTTTGTCCAATGTAAAGAAAGACTGCAATCCCATAATAGCCAGAACAGGAAAACACAATTCAAGAATAACTTGTATGGAGGAAACTGCTCTAAATTTATTGTACATAGGAATATAGTCAATAAAAAAATCAGTCACTAAAGGAAGATTCTTCCCCCATGAAAGTATCAAAGCAACTACAGCTCCAGAAAGGAATACATATTTTATTTTGCGTGTATCAATAAACAAGGCCATAATAGCCAAAAAGAAAACCACTATACCAATGTATGCGGGAGCAGCAACTATGGGTTGATCTCCCCAATAGGTTGGCATTCCTGAAACAAAATCAGTTGCTTGATCTTCTGGTACGCCCTTGCCCACCATTAGTTCAAACATATTACTGTCTTTTCCTACTGCCTCATTATTTGAGCCTCCAAAAAGT
Source organism: Flavobacterium bomense (assembly GCF_003970355.1). NCBI lineage: Bacteria > Pseudomonadati > Bacteroidota > Flavobacteriia > Flavobacteriales > Flavobacteriaceae > Flavobacterium > Flavobacterium bomense. The sequence continues at coordinate 121,542 of NZ_RYDJ01000008.1, forward strand.
CGGGGCGCTATCAGATTAAAACTTTCCATAATTCCATAACTGTATTCCGTTATGTACTCATACGTCAAGGCGCTATTACTATCCTTTTTTGAACCATCAGGATTAAAGGTTAATTCACTTTTCCCTCGAGTACTAAAATCTGCATATTCGGCAGTAGCTAATAAATTAGTCGCATTGGTGCCAATAGCAAATATTCCCGCAACCGCAAGTATTCCAAATGAATACAGTAGCGATTTATAGTCTTTTTCTTTTACTTGCTGGTACACAAAATATATAGAAAGAATCAATAAGAAAATCAATAAATAATAGGTCATCTGGAAGTGATTCGCATTGATTTCTAATGCTGTCGCAAAAAGCGTAATCAAACCTCCAAGAATATATTTTTTTTGAAACACCAAAATAAATCCAGCAATAACCAGTGGCATATACGCAATAGCGTGTGCTTTAGCATTATGACCAACTCCAAGAATAATTATCAAATAGGTAGATAAACCAAAGGCTAATGCACCAAAAAAGGCTTTTAAAGGATCCACTTTTAATACCAGCATCAAGCCATAAAATCCAAGAAAATATAAAAATAAATAATCCGCAGGACGCGGTAAAAATCGCAATGCATCGTCTATCGCACCAATATAATCGTGTGGATATTTTGCTCCTAGTTGATAGGTTGGCATACCTCCAAATGCGGAATTAGTCCAATACGGCTCCACATCATCGGTGGCTCTAAAGTCATTTTGCTCTTTGGCCATTCCTGTATATTGCACAATATCAGACTGGAAAATTTGCTTTCCTTGCAACACAGGATAAAAATATAGCAGAGAAATCACAACAAAACCAAGTATGGCTATGGCGTGTGGATAGAACTTATTTATTATTTTCAATGTAAAATGGTTTGGATTATAGTAAAAATGATGCTAATAATGACAAATTTAATCTATTTCTTCGTAATCTACATAATCGCCCACTTTTTTGGTTTCGCGTGGGTTTTTAGTGTTTGCTGTTGTGTAAAGAACTTCTTCCTCCTTAGATTGCGTTTTTTGCCACGTATTCTCTTGTGCATACTGCTGTTGCTTCTGCATGTTTTCGCCTGCTTTCTGCACTACTTTTTTTACTAATAATGGCAGAAATAATTTAGCCAAAAATCTAAAAATATAATAGAAAGCAATCATATAAAAAAGTGCTTTTATAAAACCCGTAAATGAAGCTGTTTGCATATAAGTGTAATTTTTTCCAAAATTAATAAATCAACTGTTCAAAATTAAACTATCTCTCTTAAATAAATAATAAAATATAGTACATTTGAAAAGCGTTGTTACTTTTTAACTAAAAAAAATAAGATGTCCAAAATCAAAATCTTACTAATTGTAGCTCTCTCAATGATTCCAAGTATTCATTATGGGCAACATACGGATCAAATCAATTCGAACAGACCGGGTGAAACCATGTCGGCTTTTGCTGTTGGAAAGTCTGTTATCCAAATAGAAACTGGTGTTTACGGGATCAAACAAAACCATCGTTTATTGAACTATGATGCAAACGGTTTTGGGATTGATGCCACATTGCGATGGGGATTATTCATGGAAAAGCTGGAATTGATAGCCGATATACAATACCAAAACGAACTGTACACTTCTTTATTCAACAAAAGCAATCGTGCAGACTTCAAGCAAACGGTTCTGGGAGCTAAATATTTAGTGTATGATCCTTTCCGTAATTATGAAAAAAAAACAAACCTATACAGCTGGAAAGCCAATCGCAGTTTTGACTGGCACCAACTAATACCTGCTGTATCTGTGTTTGCAGGAGCTAATTTTACAATGGCAGACAATCCGTATTCTTTTTCCACTGAATCCGGTATATCTCCAAAAATTATGTTGATTACCCAAAATCATTTAGGTGATGGCAGGTGGGTTTTTGTAACGAATATCATTGCTGACTATATTACAACTGATTTCCCGAGTTATGGCTACGTGGTAACTTTGACTAGAGGGTTTAATGACAAATGGTCTGGATTTGTAGAAAATCAGGGGTTCAAAAGTGATTTTTACAGCGATGCAATTGTTCGTGGTGGCGCTGCTTATTTGTTAAATAAAGACATGCAAATTGATGCCTCAATAAGTACAAGTCTTAAAGATACTCCATCTGCACTGTATGGAGGTATTGGTTTTTCCTGGCGCTATGATGCCAATTACCAAGAAGTAAGAATAAATATTGACAATTAAGTATTCCGATAAAAAAGCCTTAAAAATAAGCGGTATAAAAGAATCCCAAAACTTTCGTTTTGGGATTCTTTGTATTTGTCTTTTCTAGTCGCTGAAAAGAGTACTAAAAACTATTTTACTTCCATCAATTCTACATCAAAAATCAAAGTAGCATTTGGCGGAATTGCTCCTCCGGCACCACGAGATCCATACCCTAAATGAGATGGAATCACAAAACGTGCTTTGTCACCTACACGCAACAAGGCAATTCCTTCATCCCAACCCTCAATAACCTGACCTTGCCCCAATCTAAATTCGATTGGTTTTTTTCTTGGATAAGAGGAATCAAACACTTTTCCATTCTCTAATGAACCTTCATAGTGAACAGCAACGGTTTTTCCGCTTTCTGCTTTTTTACCTTCTCCTCTTTGGATGAATTGGTAACGCAGTCCACTTTCTGTTTTTTCAAAACCCGCAGCTAATTTTTCCATCGCAGCTTCAGCATCAGCTTTCAAAGTGGCATCACGTTTGTTCCGTGATCCCTTAAAGCTAATAAAAGCTTCAATTGCATTCCAATTTTTAGCTTCATCTCCTACTCTAACGATCTCTAAAGTCTCTAAAACATCGCCTTGAGCGATAGCATCAACGACATCCTGACCTTCAACTACATGACCAAAAACAGTATGCTTATTATCCAGCCATTCCGTAGGAATGTGTGTAATGTAAAATTGAGAACCATTCGTTCCTGGTCCTGAATTGGCCATCGCCAAAACACCCGGACGATCATGTTTTAGACTTGGATGAAACTCATCATCAAATTTGTACCCTGGATCTCCAGTTCCTGTTCCTTGTGGACAACCGCCTTGTACCATAAAATCAGGAATTACTCTGTGAAATTTTAATCCATTATAAAACTTAACTCCTTGTGGTTTAACTTTATTTTCTAAGTTACCTTCTGCTAATCCTACAAAGTTCCCAACTGTACCAGGAGTCAAATCGTGTGTTAGTTTTACTAAAACAGCCCCTTTTGTGGTGTTGAACTTAGCATATATTCCGTTTTCCATTGCTTTTTAATTTTTATTGAAATGCAAATTTACAAAATTAATTTATTTGAACCTATTCACTAAAACGTTACATTTGATAAATCATCTTGAAATTTCTTCCAATTTTCTGTCTTAAAAAGGATCCTATTTAAAGCCACTTGAAATTTAATCTTTGATGTAATTCTAACACAACCTGTATTCAAATGATTCTTTTTATACCGTCACCACTAAAAACCTATTTATCTATGAAATCTATTTATTACCTTTTATTCTTTTTTAGTTTCATTTGCAATGCGCAAGAAAGACCAGTACCGCTAGCGTATTTTTTGCCGCAAAACGAAACGTACAATGACAAAATTCCGACACCTAAAAGTGTTTTTAATTTTGAATTAGGAGAAATGCATACTGATCACAATCAAGTAGTTCGCTTTATGGAAGCTATTGCAAAAGCTTCTGACAGAGTGCAAATAGAAACAACCGGTTACACTTATGAAAACCGTCCACTACAATTACTTACCATTTCAAGTCCTGAAAATTTAGCAAAAATTGATGAAATTCATAGAAAACACCTCGCTTTATCGGATTCAGATACTAATGCTTCGGATGTATCTAATTTGCCTATCGTACTCTATTTAGGCTATTCAATCCATGGAAATGAATCCAGCGGAACCGGTGCCGCAATTGCTCTGGCCTATTATCTTACAGCCTCAGAAAGTCCTGAACTAAAAAAAATGCTGGATAATACGATTATTCTATTAGATCCAAGTTTAAATCCAGATGGTTTGCATCGTTTTTCAACTTGGGTGAACAGCCATAAAAGTAAAAACTTAGTAACAGATCCTAATGACCGAGAATTTAATGAAGCATGGCCAGGCGGAAGATTTAATCACTACTGGTTTGACATGAACAGAGACTGGCTTCCCGTTCAACTTCCAGAAAGTCAGGCGCGCATTAGGACTTTCAGGAAATGGATGCCAAATGTATTGTGTGATTTTCACGAAATGGGAACTAATTCGACTTACTTTTTTCAGCCGGGAGTTCAAAGTCGCACCAACCCACTCACTCCTGAATTAAACCAAAAACTAACCAAAAAAATTGCAGGCTACCATGCCAAAGCATTGGATAAAATTGGAAGTTTTTATTATGTCGAAGATGGTTTTGATGACTTTTATTACGGCAAAGGATCTACCTATCCTGACATCAATGGAGGTATCGGTATTTTATTTGAACAAGCGAGTTCAAGAGGACATGCCCAACAAAGCGTAAACGGAATAATCACTTTTCCATTTACCATCAAAAATCAATTTACAACCAGCTTGTCATCAGTACAGGCTGCGTATGAAATGCGAAAAGAGTTGCTAGAATACCAACGCGATTTTTTTACTAATTCCAGTGCCGAAAGTAAAAGAAACAAAACAAAAGGCTATGTATTTGGAGACGAAAAAGATGCTACTAAAGTTCAAGAACTCGCCAAAATACTAAGCCAGCATAAAATTGAAATGCTGCAATTGAAAGAAGACATCACCATCAACAAAAAGAAATTCAGTAAAGATTTGAGTATTATTATTCCCATGGAACAAAAAAACTCAAAGCTCATACACGCTATTTTTGATAGACAAACCAAGTTCAAAGACAGTATCTTTTATGACATTTCAGCATGGAATTTTGATCTGGCTTTCAATTTAAATTTTGAGGAACTGAATTCCCTTTCACAAGCCGGGGCACGTTACGAAAATGTATTGAAACCCGGAACGGTCAATCAAAAAAGTGATGTAGGATACCTAATCGAATGGACAGACTACAATTCTCCTAAACTTTTATACCAATTACAGGCCAAAGGACTGCGTATAAAAACCACTAAGAAACCATTTGTCCACAACGGAAAAACTTTTTCCTATGGGAGTTTGTTAGTACCTGTTCAGAATCAGACAATGAGTTCAGATGAAATGTATGCGTACCTGAACCAAATTATCCCGGAATACGCTATTGCTATTACCGCCGTAGAAACCGGGTTTACTGATGGTGCCAATTTAGGAAATCCCAATCTAGTCAATCTTACCATGCCTAAAGTAGCTATGGTCGTGGGACGTGGTGTTGATCCATCAGATGCGGGAGAATTATGGCATTTATTTGATCAAAAAGCACAAATTCCATTGACTAAAATAGATATGGAACAACTACAAAGAGTGACTCTAAGTGGTTATACGACTTTGATCATGGTCAATGGAAATTATGGTGGACTTTCACCAGCTACAGCAGCTAAAATAGAGCAATGGACTCAAAGTGGAGGAACTTTAATTGCGTATCAGGATGCTATTAAATGGCTGAATGATAGTAAATTAATTGAATTAACTTTGAAAACTACTAAAAATGAAGCTAAAGCAATTTCATTTGAACAAACTAGTGATTTCAAGGGAGCACAAGAGATTGGCGGGGCAATATTTGAAACCAGATTAGATTTATCACATCCTATTAATTATGGAATGCCACGAAATACGATGCCTATTTTCAGAAACTCCTCTATTTTTATTGAACCCAATAAAAACAGTTTTGGTAATCCAATCCAGTATACTAAAAATCCATTGTTGAGCGGTTACATTTCGAAACCAAAACTGGAGTTGTTAAAAGAAACCGTACCGTTTCAAGCCATTCGAAAAGGAGATGGAGCTATTTTAATTTTCACAGACAATACTAATTTCCGAGCCTTCTGGCTGGGAACAGAAAAATTATTTTGGAATGCTGTTTTCTTTGGCAAACTCATGTAAAAAACTATTTTTTTTTTTAAAGTATTTCAGAGTATTATAAAAAAAGCGCAAAGTCAAAATACTTTGCGCTTTTTTTATAATACTCAATTCATTGTACTTTTTGCACTTTGTCTTTGCGTTTATAAGTAACTGCATACACAGTTAATGCTAATAATGACAAAATAATGCAACCCAAAGTAACAGCCTTCCAGCCTCCATATTTCCATAACATCAAACCATAAGCTGAACCTGCCGCGGTTCCTAAAAAACTAAACGACATATACACGGTGTTCATACGGTTTCGTGCCTCTGGAAGTATTGAATATACACGGGTTTGATTTGAAATATGAACACTTTGTAAACCAATATCAATACAGACAATCCCTATAATTATTCCGATAATACTTTGTGCTGAAAAATAAAAAATAACAAAACTGACTAACATCAATAAACTGCCATATCCCACAACAACTCTAGAACTGCCTTTGTCTCCGATTTTACCTACCAAAGGTGCCGCTAATGCTCCGGAAGCGCCCACCACGCCAAAAAGACCTATTGTTGCGCTATTAAAATGAAAAGGATCATCAGAAAGCAATAACACCATTGTGGTCCAAAACGCTCCAAATTGAGCAAAACAAAATACATTCATCACGGTTGCTTCTCGCAATAACGGTTGGGTTTTTATCAAAGTATAAAGCGATTGGATTAATTGCGCATAAGTTCCCCCGAATACTGGTTGATTGAATGGAAATTGCTTGTAGATTACAAAAAAAATAAAAAGACATATTCCGGCGGCTATCCAAAACATGGCTCGCCAGCCCCAAATATCTCCAATAAAGCCGCTAAGGGTTCTAGACAATAATATCCCCACAAGCAAACCACTCATAATGGTCCCTACCACTTTACCCCGTTCTTCCGGCTTACTCAAAGAGGCAGCCAAAGGTAAAATCAATTGTGGCACTATAGAAGTAATACCTATAAGTAATGAAGCAATTTCTAGCACCACAAAACTTTGGGCAGTAGCCGCAATAATCAAGGCTATTACTGAGGCAAAAGTGGTGATTAAAATCTGTTTTTTACGTTCAATCTTATCGCCAAGCGGAACCATAAAAAAAAGTCCAATAGCATAACCTGCTTGCGTCAGGTAGGTTATTGTACCGGAATCCGTTACGGGGATTTTAAATTCGGATGCTATTAAAATAATTAAGGGTTGGCAATAATAGAGGTTGGCAACAATAAGTCCAGTGCAGGCTGCCATAAACAAAACACTTGATTTGGATAAATTCATGTGACAAAAATACTATTCTAATTTTTCCTGAAAAAATTAATAAATATTTTTTTTCATACATTCCTGCACAATTTACGGCATCAATTGGAACGTACTAAGTACCAATTATTGAAAATAAGCAAGTACGTTTTCAATTGTATCAATTAATTGTGTTGGACCCAAATGAGCTGGGAAGTATTGTAGCCAAGGTCTTGTGCTGTTTTTAGATACTCTTGTTTTATATTTTGAGGCATTGTTTTATCTCGTGAAAGAAACCATAAATTCTTAAGACTTCTCCCAGCCATCAAAGCATATTTATAATCCGAATCAAGTGCTATAATGGTGTACCCTGAATAAAATGGACCAAAAAAAGAAACTTTTAATTTTCCGGTGTTTGAGTCGCCCACAAACTTAACCTTGCCTGTAGCTGCAACGTATTTGTTCTTTATAAAATTAAAACCCCGATTTATCACTTTAAGACTTCCATCCTTATTGAGTGAATATTTAGCTGTGGTATTGTTTAAATTTTTTTCAAAAACAAAATCCAGCCGTGCAATTTCGTACCAGTTGCCTAGAAATTTGTCTTTATCAAAATTTTGTATTGCCTTTACCTTTTTAGGTGTAGAGTGGCACAGATTCATTACGAATAAAGTTACTGAGAGCAATGTTAGACTTCCTAAGGCCAGAATTTTCTTTTTCATGATCTATCTTTAGATATCAAAATTCAGAAATAAAAAACTGTAAATCAATACAATTTAGAATACTTTAGGATTTGTTTTGGGTATTGCGCTCGAATAATTTACACACTTATGAAACATAAAAAACGTATTTTATCTATTGACAAATAGTGTTAGATGCCCACCACCGCTATCATTGTTAAATTTGACTCTAGTTTAATTTCAGGAATTGCTGTAGTCTTTTTTTTATTCAACAGTTCTGTTCTGTCATTCCATAAACGTTCCAGAAGTTGATTCATTTGTACTCTACAGCTTCTTTTGAGTATAAAAAAACACTCTTTTATAGACCAAAGCTAAAAAAAAACGAAAAATAAAACCTAATTTAGTACCCTTTGTAAGCGGCAGAAATACTTTAGCGAATACCCTAAAAAACTTAAATTACGATGATCAAGTATCACTTTAGAAAAGCAGAATCCTCTGAGATATCTCCAATATGGGAGATATTACAACAAGCTATCATTCGAAGAAAAAAAGACGGCAGCAATCAATGGCAAGACGGTTACCCAAATCCAGAGGTTGTACAAAAAGATATAGAAAAAGGGGAAGGATTTGTTTTGGTTGAAGGAGAAACCATCATTGGCTATAGTGCGGTATTAATCAATGACGAGCCTGCTTATGAGAAAATTGAAGGAAACTGGTTAACCAATGATGATTTTGTTGTACTGCACCGCGTAGCTATTGCTGAAAAGTATTTAGGCAAAGGCTTGGCTAAAATGATTCTCAGACACATTGAGGATTTTGCGGTAAGCAACCTCATTTACAGCATAAAAGCAGACACCAATTTTGACAACATTGCCATGATAAAAATTTTTGAAAGTTCAGGTTATACCTATTGTGGTGAAGTTTATTTTAGAGGAAGCCCACGAAAAGCATACGAGAAAGTCTTGGCTAGACAGAACCAATTGGAATTATAAAAAACTTAGTATTAAAATTTAAAAACCGCAAATTCGCAGATAAAAACAGTTAGCAACGGTTTCTATAATTTGCGAATTTGCGGTGAGTTTTATTTAATACAATTTGTCTTAAACTGCAACTTCTTCTTCAAGTGCGGTTTCAAATTCCATGTGATCTTCTATCTCGACAGTTGCTTCCGGTTTAGAAGCTTTGATTGCATTGAACCTTTCTAATTGTTCCAATTCTCCTTCTTCTCCACTGAAATACGGAAAAACATCCATAATAGGAGATTCTGAAATAGCAGGAATCGTATAATCTCCCATCGTGCCTTTCATCACACTGATAGTATTATCATAAGCCTCTTTTACCTCATTGGCTTGCACTAATAAATACATATTGGTCTTGCGTTCTTTGCCACTTTCTTCGTCATAGGCGAGTAATGAAACTTTAGATCTAAACCAGCGATCTGCATTTTCAAAAGGATGAATCTCAGCATAATTAGCCACTTTTATATTCGTGATTTTGAATTCTTCACTGATATACGCTGACATTTCTTCATTAATTCGGCTTTCGGCTTCTGTGTAAGATAACGCATCTACCAAGTAGGGTTCGGTCGTAATTTTTTGCCCGCCAGTTTCATCTGTTTTTCTATATTTCACTTTGCATTCGTACCAAGTTGTGCTCATTTTATTTTATTTTTAGGATGTCAAAGATAGATTTTAAAGGAAACTAAATTTACTATTCCTAAAATAGATATTCACAATTTTAGATAGAAGTCACCGTTCCCGAAACCTTCCTTTTTGAGACTATCAAAAATAAAAAAAACCGTTCGGCTTTATTTAAAATGTTAAAACAATGTTAAATAAAAACCAAACGGTTGTTTAATTTAAACGCTTGTTTAGTTTTGTTTTTGAAAAAATTAAATTCTCTTGAAACGTAATTTTAACGACAAACAAATTCAAATCCTGGAAGTTGCAGAAACTCTTTTTGCAGAAAAGGGATTTGACGGCACTTCGATTAGGAACATAGCAAAAATGGCAAAAATCAATATTGCTATGGTTTCGTATTATTTTGGGTCCAAAGAGCGACTACTGGAATCGCTTATAGTGTACAGAACTTCAGATCTTAAAAATCAATTAGAACATTTATTGCTGGAAGATCTGGAACCCCTTGACAAAATCAATAAGCTGATTGAACTGTACATCAACAGAATCAATAGTAATCGAGGGATTTATAGAATATTACACTTTGAATTCCCCTCCAAAAAAAGCAAACAAAATCTTTCAGTTTTTTCAGAATTAAAAAAAGGAAATCTAAAATCCCTTGAAATTATAATTAAAGAAGGCCAGAATAAAGGCATTTTCAGAAAAGATATTATTATTCCGCTTATCACACCCACAATTCTGGGTACTTTTTTTCATTTTCACATGAACAAACCTTTCTTCGAAAATTTATTAAACTTAAAAACTGAAGATTTATACAATAATTACATCAAAACCAATTTGACAACGCACATTCAACAAACTGTAAAGGCACTTCTGATCTATGAAATGGGCACACCAGAAATGCTATGCAAACAATAATAAAGACCTGTGCGAATTCCATATTCCTACAAAAAACAAAAATTATCTACGTATGAAAGTTAGTCCATTCATGCTCATTGTGATTTTCTTCATTGGAATTTCATCTGCAGCAGCGCAAAAAAAAACAAGTTTAACATTGAACGAAGCCATCAATTTGGCTTGGGCCAAAAGTAATGAAGTTACACTAGCCAATACAAAAGTAAAAACTAAAAAGTACGAACTGCAATCTACCAAAAACAATCAATATCCTGATTTGAAACTTTCAGGGCAATACCAAAGATTAGCAAATGCTTCCGTTAATTTCAAACTCAATCAAAATAATACAGGAACTCAGGAAGCACTCCCAATTGTCAATCAATTGATGATTGGACAGTTGAATGCTAGTGTTCCGGTTTTCTCAGGTTTTAAAATTCAAAATAGCATCACCGTTTATGAAAATTTGTATCAGGCAGAAATGGCTACGGCATTGCAAACAAAGGAAGAAATTGCGTTGCGGGTGATTGATTATTATGCCAGTTTATACAAAGCCCAGAAAACAATTGAACTACTAAAAGAAAATCAAAAAAGTGCGCAACAGCGGGTAAACGATTTTATAGCCCTTGAAAAAAATGGAATTATCCCCAGAAATGATTTGTTAAAATCCCAATTACAGGCTTCGAAAATCCAATTGTCATTAGACGAAACAAATAATAATTTAAAAATCATCAACTTTTATCTGGTTACGCTTTTAAAACTAAATCCGGACACAAAATTAGAGATTCGAGAGCGTGATTTTGCCGATTTCCAAATGACTAATATCCCTGAAAATGAATTACCGGCACTAGAAAATCGGAAGGATTTAGAAGCCCTTCGGTTTCAGGGAAAAGCCAGTGAAGCCAATATAAAAATAGCTAAAGGGTCGTACTATCCGGCCATTGCGTTAGTTGGCGGGTATACGGCATTAGACCTGAGCAATGTGATTACGGTGCAAAACGCGATGAATATAGGCATCGGGCTTTCGTATGATTTGAGTGCCATTCTAAAAAACGGAACTTTAGTGCGGCTGGCCGAAAATAAATTTTTAGAAGTCCAAAACTCTGAAGCCATACTAACGGATTATATTAAAATCCAAGTTCAAAAAGCGATTGAAGATTATGATTTAGCTTTAAAACAAGATGTTGTATATGGACAAGCGCTGGAACAATCTTCTGAAAATTACAGAATCATCAAAGATAAATATGACAACGGTCTTTCGGACACCAATGATTTACTGGAGGCTGATGTAGAGCAATTGAGTTCTAAAATCAATAAGACTTTGGCCAAAGCCAATACCATTCAAAAATATTATGAGTTACTCTCGGTAACCGGCCAATTATCTCAAACCTTCACTATTTCAAAATTATAATATACCTACCATGGAAAACAAAAAAACAAATACAAAATTTATCATTATCCTAGTGGCATTGGTAGTTTTAGGTGGGACGTACGGAACTTTTAAATACCTGCATTCACAATCTCACGAAGAAACTGATGATGCGCAAATTGAAAAAAACATGAACCCAATTATCCCAAGAGTTTCAGGATATGTGGATAAAGTGTACATCAAGGACAATGATTTTGTAAAGAAAGGCGATACGCTTTTTACCATTGACAAAAGGGATTACCAGTTAAAAATTGAAGAAGCACATGCTGCAATGATTGGCGCTGAAGGTAATTTTGAAGTTACTAAAGCTGATATAGGCAGTGCTTTAGCCAGTATTTCTGTTTCGGATGCCAATGTACGATCTGCAAGTGGTAATATCGAATCCGCAAAAATAAGATTGGGACGCATAACCAGTGATTACAATCGATATGATAATTTATACAAAAGCCATTCGATCACAAAACAACAATACGAACAGGCTTTAGCCGCCAAACTGGAAGCTGAAAGTCAAGTACGCGTGTTACAACAACAAGAAAGAGCCACTGCCTTTCAAAAATCAGTTATTATAGCTAAATCTAAAGTTTCAGGTAAACAGACAGAAGTGGCTGCAGCCAATATACAAAGAGCAAAAGCAATGCTTGATGCCGCAAAATTAAATTTAACCTACACTGCTATCACTGCTGCTATTGATGGTCAGGTATCAAAAATTGATATTCAGCCGGGACAACTAGTGCAACCAGGGCAATCCCTATTTTATATTATCAACAACAATGAAGCATGGGTAGTTGCTAATTTCAAAGAAACGCAACTCAACAAAATGGTTATTGGTCAAAAAGTAATCGTAAAAGTAGATGCGTATCCCGAATATGATTTCAAGGGAACCATTACTTCCTTTTCCCCAGCAACAGGATCCCGTTTCTCCTTATTACCGCCAGATAATGCCACAGGAAATTTTGTGAAAACCATTCAAAGATTACCTGTTAAAATAAGTTTGATTCCAACAAATGACCCTGAAAAAATAAAATTACTGCGCCCGGGAATGAATGTAGATGTTGATGTACATTTAGATTAAAGCTGTTTTTTTTGAATTAAAAACGGCACCTCTTTTAATAAAATGATAGTTTACACTTTAGTATAAATGGCACAAGCAGGAGAAGACGATTTAGTAGAATATGGCTACAGACGAGTTCTTATTACGATCACAGCAGTACTTTGTGCTTTACTTGAAATCGTAGATACCACTATAGTCAATGTGGCACTGACAAACATGAGAGGAAGTCTGGGTGCCACATTAAATGATGTTGCTTGGGTCATTACCGCTTATGCTATTGCAAACGTGATTGTAATCCCTATGACCAGCTGGCTTTCACAACAATTTGGAAGACGAAATTATTTTGTGACTTCCATTATCATTTTTACAGTAGCCTCTTTTTTGTGTGGCAATGCCAATAATATATGGGAACTTATTACGTTTAGATTTATTCAGGGTTTGGGCGGTGGTGCTTTATTAGTGACCGCACAAACCATTATAACAGAGAGTTATCCCATTGCAAAACGAGGTATGGCACAGGCTATTTATGGAATGGGAGTTATCGTGGGACCTACTTTGGGTCCGCCATTAGGGGGTTATATTGTTGACAATTTCTCTTGGCCTTATATTTTTTATATCAATATTCCCATTGGTATCATAGCTACTATTCTAGCTTTAACTTTTGTTAAAAGTCCTAAATATGGCGAAAAACTAAAAGCCAATCAGGTCGATTGGTTGGGGATTTTTCTGTTGACTGTGTTTATTGGTTCTTTGCAATATGTTCTAGAACACGGACAACAAGATGACTGGTTCAACAATAAAATAATTATATTCTTGAGTACGGTATCCATTTTTGGCCTGGTATTATTCATTTGGAGAGAAATGACCTACAAACATCCTATTGTCAATTTGCAGGTTTTAAAAGATGGAAATCTAAGAATTGGTGTCATAATGTGTTTCATATTAGGCTTTGGTCTTTATGGTTCCACATTAATAATTCCAATTTACACCCAAACCATTCTAGGCTGGACCGCTACAGATGCAGGATTATTGCTTATTCCGGGTTCAATCACCACTGCTATTATGATGCCCATTATTGGTAAACTAATTCAAAGAGGTGTTCCGCAAAGTTATATGGTGGGTCTTGGTTTTTTGATTTTCTTTTTCTTTACCCTAATGATGCACAACAGCTTGACTCCTAATACGGGTGTTGAGCATTTGTATTGGGGATTAATTTTAAGAGGAATAGGATTGGGACTGCTGTTTGTACCCATAACCACACTGTCACTCTCCACCTTAAAAGGAAAGGATATTGGCGAAGGGGCAGCCTTTACAGGAATGATGCGCCAATTGGGAGGTTCATTTGGAATAGCAATTATCACCACCTTTATCACGAGATTTGGTCAGGAACACAGAGTAAATTTGATTTCAAATTTAGATGCCAGCAAGTTCGAAGTCCAACAACGCGTTATAATGTTGCAAAAAGGGTTTATGTCAAAAGGATTTAGTGCTAATGAATCGCTGAAAAAAGCCTATCAGGTTATTGATTATTCAGTGATGAAACAAAGTACCGTTTTATCGTATATGGATATTTTTCTGTATCTGGGAATTATGTTTCTGTGTTGTATTCCAATCATCTTTTTTATCAAAAAAGGGAAAAACAAAATCAATCCTGCTGATGCCATGCATTAATAAAGAGCCGATTAATAGCGTCTCTAACGGGTAAAAACCAAATGATTGCCCTCCGATAAATTTGCATCAAATTGATAGCTATCATAATTGAACCCTTTTAAATCTTCAATCGTTTGAGCATCCGTATCAATAATATAACGCACCATCATTCCCCTAGCTTTTTTGGCAAAAAAGCTAATGATCTTTAATTTTCCGTTTTTGTACTCTTTAAATTCCGGAGTGATCACAGGAACTTTCAACGCCTTGACATCAATTGCCAAAAAGTATTCCGTACTTGCAAGATTGACAAACAATTCGTCTTCTTTGAGCTCTTTATTTAAAGCTTTTGTAACGATTGGTTTCCAAAATTCATACAGATTTTTGCTTTCGCCAATGGGTAATTTGGTGCCCATTTCCAATCTGTACGCCTGAATTAAATCCAATGGTTTCAGCAAGCCATACAAACCGGATAGGATTCTTAAACGATCTTGTAAAGCTTCTGTTTTTTTTTCTGGAATCGAATACGCATCTAATCCAATGTACACATCCCCATCAAAAGTAAACACAGCCGGACGTGCATTTGAAGTGGTAAAAGGTGTTTTCCAATCTTGATTTCGTTTCCAGTTCAAATCTGCTAACTTATCTGAAATACTCATCAAAATTGATAAATCAGCAGGCTTCATCTCTTTTAAAACTTTGTGGACTTCTCGCGATTCTTTTAAAAACAAAGGTTGGGTGTGCAACTCCGTAGGTAGCTGTTTCTCTAAATTTAACGACTTGGCTGGCGATATTACAATTTTCATACACATTACTCTTTCGAGCGCTTTTTATTAATTCTCCCAAAAGTACTAATTGAAATCAAGAAATCAAGAGCCTTTAAACTAATTTGTTTAATAGTGTACTAGAGGATTTAGTTTAGCAACCTTTTTTTTGGTATTTTTGAGTTTAAAAATAACACAAAGAGTAGGTCAACATGAATCTAATTGAAATTAGAAAAGCTACAATCGCTGATCTTAAAGAACTGCAAAAGATAAGTATCCAAACATTTACAGCAACTTATGCCGCTGTAAACACCCCTGAAAACATCACTAATTACATCGAAAAAAACTTCAATGCAGTACAATTAACAACTGAATTGAACAATCCAAATTCCTTTTTTTATGTAGCCATTTCAAAATCAGAAATCGTTGGATATTTAAAAATAAACATAGGTGATGCTCAAACGGAAAACATAAACAAAAATGCTTTAGAAATACATCGGATTTATGTTTTACAAACTTTTCATGGTAAAAACATTGGGCAACTGTTGCTGAACGAAGTAAAAAAGATTGCACAACGTACTGGCGTTGATTATATTTGGCTTGGTGTCTGGGAAGAAAATCACCGAGCCATTCGATTTTATACTAAAAATGGATTTGTAGTATTTGACAAACACATTTTTACCTTAGGAAATGACGAACAAATTGACTTAATGATGCAATTTCAAATACAGCAACAATAATCAAAATTTAAATTGTCGTTTATTTAAGTGACTATAAAACTCTATTTGGTCTGTTTTTATACGAAAATTTATCAAAAAGCTATGAAACAGGATGTAATTATTGTGGGAGCTAGACTGGCAGATCCATTCTGAATACCATCGGCCGCACTTGCCACTCTTTTTGCTCCCGTTGGGAATTTAAAAGATAAAATAAATACCCTTTGGTTCAAAAATAAGTTCGTGGAAAATTCTAAAGGCGTATCACATTGACTATGCTTTGCCTAATCAGGCAAGTGTGCGAAATACGATTGCTGTTTCGGAAATAAAAATATCAGATACGCTGTTCATTTGTGGCGACAACTTACTGAATAGTTCTATCAATGCCGCTCTCAAAACAGGATGATTAGCAGCAGAGGCGATGAAAGTATAGCTTATTATAAAAATAAGCAATAAGATTATCGCTACATTTTTAATGATTTTAATTCGAATAAAAAATAAAATCAGTGAATCTGTGGCTATTCTTTTTTGAATAGCTTCAAGTTGTAATGCTAATCAACAACAACTTTATAAGTAGGATCTTCTAAAATATTTACGTCAATTACGCTATCCGCGTTTTTTAGTAACACTCTGCAATCTTCGCTTAAATGTCGCAAATGAACCGTTTTATCGACTTTTGCATACCGCTCTGTAATTTTATTTACGGCATCAATAGCACTCATATCGGTAATTTTACTTTCTTTAAAATCAATAATGACTTCGTTTGGATCATTCAAAATATCAAATTTTTCCAAAAAAGCGGTTGTTGAAGCAAAAAATAAAGGCCCATAAATTTCGTAATGCTTCACTCCTTTATCATCTAGGTATTTTTTAGCTCGAATTCTTTTTGCACTTTCCCAAGAGAACACTAAAGCCGAAATGATGACTCCAATTAATACCGCTAAGGCTAAATTGTGTAGGACTATTGTAATTAGCGCTACTAAAATACCGACAAAAATATCGTGTTTTGGCATTTTATTAATGATTCTGAAACTTGCCCATTCAAATGTTCCAATTGCTACCATAATCATGACACCAACCAGAGCCGCCATAGGCAACTGTTCAATTATTGGAGCACCAAACAAAATAATTACAAGTATGGTTAGTGCAGCAATGATTCCCGATAATCGCGCTCTGGAACCCGCCGAAAGATTAACTAATGTTTGTGCAATCATAGGGCAACCGCCCATTCCAAAGAAAAAACCATTCAAAATATTAGCACTTCCTTGGGCGATACACTCTTTATTTCCTTTGCCTTTTGTTTCAGTTATTTCATCGACTAAATTCAAGGTCAATAATCCTTCTGTCAATCCCACAGAAGCCATGATTAATGCGTAAGGAAATATTATTTGTAACGTTTGCAGGTTAAGAGGAATATTAGGAATATGAAAAGGTGGAAAACCGCCACTTACGGAAGCGATATCCCGCACCGTTTTGGTCTCGATTCCAAAGAAAAAAACCAGTCCAAATACCACAATAATTGCCACTAATGAAGATGGAACTGCTTTTGTTAGTCTGGGTAGCAACACCACAATTGCTATTGTCAATGCAACTAATCCTGCCATAATAAAGAAAGAAGTTCCAGAAAGCCATTCGCTTTTACCATTAACAAAGGTTTTGAATTGATCCAATTGCGACATGAAAATAATGACGGCTAATCCATTTACAAAACCAAACATAACGGGCTGTGGTACCAGTCGGATAAATTTTCCAAGTTTAAAAAGCCCTACTAAAATTTGTAAAATTCCTGCCAAAGCAACTGCTGCAAGAACATATTCTATTCCATTTGAATTCATTAAAGCTATTAGAACAATTACTGTTGCTCCTGCTCCTCCGGAAATCATTCCCGGTCTTCCTCCAAAGACAGCCGTAATCAAGCCCGCGATAAAAGAGGCATATAAGCCCATTAATGGCGGAAAACCAGCTACAATTGCAAAAGATAATGATTCCGGAATCATAGTCATAGCCACCGTTAAGCCTGCTAAAATTTCTATTCGGTAATTGACTTCTCGTGAAAAATCAAATAAATTAACTACTTTTTTCATGTGATAATTATAATAAGAATATTTGGGTACAATTTCATATAAAGAAGTTGTGTCGACAAAAAATGTGATAAAATGTTTTTAAAAAACTCTTTTGATTTAAAAACTATAAATCAAGGCGGAGTACCTTGAGAGATTAGAATGGTACCGTTTTTCATAAGAGTTGCAAAAATAAAACTTTTTAATTGTTTCACCAAACAGAAAGTGAAATTGCTTAAATTTGGCAAAAGGTATATCTTTTTTTCAAAAACAAGGGTTTAAATGCCACATCAATAGATTCAAGCATAAAAAAATATCCTTTGCATTAAAAGCTTAAAAGCAAAAAAACCGTTTTGAAAAAAGAACCAGTAAAATACTATCAATACAATTACAAAATCATGAAATTACTCTATACTTTATTCTTCGCACTTTTTTTAAATAATAGTTACTCACAATCCACGAATGACTATTTTCAAAAGATCAGAAACAATGAAGCGGAACTAACTGCTTTCTTTTCGCAAATGCCAAAAGGCGGTGATTTGCATCATCATTTCTCAGGTTCCATTTACGCTGAATCCATATTGCAACGCGCTATTGCAGACGATTTTTATCTCAATATTGAGACGATGGATGTGTTAAAAGAAAAACCAGCAACGGGAAACTGGCTACTATTTTCGACATTGAAAAATAACGGAACATTAGAAGCATATAAGCAAAAAATCATGCAAAAGTGGTCTATAAAAGACTATAATGATGTAGATTATCCATCCGACAAGTTGTTTTTCGAATCATTTATGAAGTTCGAACCGGCCATCAAAGGGAATTTTGGACAAGGATTATTGGAACTTAAAAACAGAGCTATTTCAGAAAATGTCAGTTATATTGAAACCCAATTGTCTACAATCCCAACAGATATGAATACCGATGATTTAACAAAATTCAATTCCAGATTGCGAAAATCAGCTTTAGCAAAAGATGAAAAAGCAGTTTTAAAATCATTGGATTCGGTGTACAATTCACTACTAAAAAAAGATGCCGAATCCTATGCTAAAGCCTTCAATACCAATTTTGTTACTAAGCTGCACAAAGACCTTAAAATCGATGACAAGCAATTTACAATGCGGTATCAAAATTTTGTATTGCGCTTTATGGAACCCGTAGATTTATTCAAAAATCTGGTAATCGCATTCATATCTGCAGATGAAAGTTCACTGATGGCGGGAGTTAACATTGTTTCTCCGGAAGATGGCGAAACCTCGATGAAGGATTATTGGTTACACATGCTAATGTTTAAATACTGTCATTCCCGTTATCCAAATGTAAAATATACAATGCACGCCGGCGAGTTGACGCTTGGTTTGGTACAACCAGAAGAGTTAACGTGGCATATTGGATCCGCCGTTTATACTGCAGGAGCCAACCGTATTGGGCACGGAGTAGATATGGCCTACGAGAAAGATTCGTATAATTTGCTCCGTTATATGGCAAAGAAAACCATTCCTATCGAAATCAATTTAGTAAGCAATGAGTTTATTTTGAAGGTAAAAGAAAGCCGTCATCCATTGACTTTATATAAAGAATTTGGCGTGCCAATCGTAATTAGTACGGATGATGCAGGGATTTTACGCACGAATATGACCGAACAATATGTCTTGTTAACCAAAAGATACAAAGACGTTTCCTATAAAGATATAAAGCAATATGTGTACAACAGCATTCAGTACAGTTTCATCAAAGATGTTTCTGTAAAAAAACAATTGCTAAATGATTTAGAGTCCAGATTTAAGGCTTTCGAAGCTACATTTCCTTTGAAGTAAATCATTTTCATAGTATAAAATCTTTTTTTATAACACCAAAAAATCCGCTCGAAAGCGGATTTTTTTTGTAAAACAGAATCTAAGTTTTGATTATTTTGGATTTAAAATCAATTCAATTCTTTTAATTGCGTCTTCATAATGGTATCTTGTTTCTGCATTTACAACTCTGGTTTTAGCAACTGCTAAGGTGGTTTTTAATGCATTCAACTCGCCTCTCACCAATCCTCTCACATCGGACTGAGCCACATTATAATAGTCAGAAGAACGTCCGGGTTTAATTTCTTCTTTCATCAGATAACTCATTCTTTCAATGTATGCGCGTTGCAAATTTCTTCTGTAAATAGTCACATTCGAAGCTAAATTGGCTTCTTTCCAAATTCCTTTACGCATATCACTCAATAAATCCAATGCTTTATAATTAGTAGTTCCCATGATTTCCGCATCCATCAATCGACCAATTCGTTCAAAACTCAACATAGCATTCAAATGTCTGGCTTGTAAATTTCGAAAACGTTCTGTGTAACCGGAGTAATCAATATTTTTTAATGTACTTACATTCACCAACCACGTTGGAGAAGTAAAAGCATTGGCTTGTAACCATTGCATGGCTTCTTGTTGTTTTGCTTTTGGTACAATTTCATAAATATTTCCGGTTTGGTTTGGCTTTTTGGTTGTTTCATAAACACCGCCCACATTCGTTACCACATGTCCCACATATCTACTCCAGACATCCAGCATTTCTTTGTATAATTCGTCTAAATCCTCATAGTTATTAGTCACATCACTCGTCCATTCTGATAAATGAGAAGCTACATATTGCAAGTTTTTAAGTCCGTATGAACTTGCTTTCATGGAATTATTTCCGATATCTTCCGTTTGTGAAGTTGGATCAAAACTACTGCTTTGTTTCCCATATTTATAAACAAGATTTCCTGCTTTTTCCATAATCCATTGGTCTAAAATAGGCACTTCTACTTCCGGAGAAGAGGCATTAGGAATGACTCTGTATCCCCAATTGGTAGCATAATGATCGTAAGGCCCCATCTGGCGTATGAAACGAATGTCTTTATCTCCAGGTTGAGCGATATAATTAAAACGGGCATAATCCATCAAACTCGCTGAAATTCCATTTTTTTGAGTAAAGGCACCGTCTCTGTAATTTTCAGTATCATACGCACAACTCGCGCCCATATTATGAGGAAAACCAAGCGCATGCCCTACTTCATGTGCAATAACCATGCGCATCATTTCACCCATCTCTTCGTCGCTGGTATTCAAGGTTCTTGCTGAAGGATTTGCTGCTCCGGTTTCTAACAAATAACGGTTTCTATAGGAACGCAAATGATTGTGGTACCAAATAACATCACTCTCTATAATTTCTCCTGTTCTGGGATCAGAAACACTTGGTCCAACCGCATTACGCGTCGTACTCGCTACATAACGAATCACAGAATACCGAATGTCTTCCGGGCTAAAATCAGGATCCTCGTCTTTAGTAGGCGCATCTTTGGCAATAATTGCATTTTTAAAACCAGCAGTTTCAAAAGGCTTTTGCCAATCTTCAATTCCTTGTTTAATGTATTTGCGTAGTTTTTCAGGCGTGGCAGGATCTAAATAGTACACAATAGGTTTGATGGGTTCTACCAGTTCACCTTTTGCGTAAGCGACAGGATCTTTAGGCTCCAATTTCCAACGGCGGATATAGGTTTTACTGTCGGATTTCAATTCATTACTTCCATAGTCAATCTGGCTCATGGTAAACCAACCCACTCGCGGATCTGCTAATCTGGGTTGCATCAGTTTTTCTGGCAACAAAATCATCGATTGATTCATTTGGATGCTAATTGTTTCTGCATCTTCCTGAACAGGCGGTTTAGATGCATTGTAAGTGAAATCCTGAACCACTTCAATATTCATAGGATAACTTTTCATCGTATTGATAAAACTGCGGGATTCATCGAGGCCTTTTACTTTATAGGTTTCTCTCATTTCACTAGATAAACCGCTGATTGATTTGACATCAGTGCTATAAAATTTAGTCACATCAATAACGGTATTTAAAGAATCTTTACTAAATGCTACAATATCAAAAGCAAATAAAGTAGGTTCATAATTATTTGATTTTACTGAAATACTAATGGGTAAACTGTCATTGGCAACGGCACTAAATGATTTTAATTTGATCAGAATTTTGTCCTGAAAACGATGCCAGATAATTAATTGTTCATTGGTTTCGGAACCCGCATTTACATATCCGCCTCCTAAATTAGCCGGTAATTTAGCCAACCTACTTACCAAAAGCATGTCTTTATCCAAGTATTTATTCGGGATTTCGAAAAAATATTTTTTGTCCACTTTGTGTACCATAAACAAACCTTCGTCAGAAACGGCGTCTTTGGTAATCACCTTGCTGTATTCCTTGATGGTAGCTTCTGGTTTCTTTTCTGGTGGAGGGGCTACAGTGGTGTTTTTATCTTTTTTTCTTTTCGATTGTGCAAATTGGGTTGTAGGCACAAGCATTAATGCTGCGATTGCAGTTAAAATGAAAAATTTCTTCATTAATAGGTTTTTTATTGGTTAATCAATATCAAAAATAAATTTTAGCACCTGTAAATTACATATAATCTATTGGTTTAACTTTTAATTAACAGCAAACCAATCTATTTTAAGGTAATATAGTAGCAATACGTTTCTAATGTGATTTTAGTTAGATCCCTTTTTTTATTACATTTGGGAAGATTTTTTTTTATAATTAAGTTCAAAATTATTACTCAAACCTATATTTTTAATTGTCACCGTTTAAAAATACTTTCTAAAAGTCACCATGTGATTTGTAGAGAAGCATTAATTTTTTTGGACAACCAATCTCCTTTTAAATACGATTATAAACAAAACAATAAAAAATGATTCAAAATAATCTCTTTAAAATACCCTTGTTTTTAGCAGCTTTAACATTGCTTTCCTGCAATGGTTACTCGCAAAAAAACCTTTCAAAAATTGCTTTTGGATCGTGTTCAAACCAAAGTAATTCCCTGTCTATTTTTGATGTCGTGGTAAAACACCAACCAGATTTATTTATATTTCTGGGAGATAATATTTACGGTGACACTGAAAATATGCACACACTGCAAGCCAAATACGAGCGATTGGCAGCTAAACCTACTTTTCAAAATTTAAAAAAAAATATGCCTATCATAGCTACTTGGGATGATCACGATTACGGCCAAAATGATGCAGGAAGGCATTATCCCAAAAAGAAAGAATCAAAAGAACTTTTTCTTAATTTTTTTGGGGAACCTATAGCTTCCGAAAGACGAAAACACGAGGGAATATATACCTCTTATTTGTATGAAACTAAAGGCAAAAAAGTACAGATTATCCTGTTAGACAACCGTACTTTCCGGGATGATTACAAGCTATATAATAACGAACTTGAGGATGACAAACGTTATTTTTACTCCTTGGACTATGCACCAGTACAAAACCCGGATTCCACATACTTAGGAGCCGAACAGTGGAAATGGTTAGAAACAGAACTACAAAAACCAGCTGATCTTCGCCTAATTGGTTCAGGATCCCAGTTTGGGATTGAGTACAACGGGTATGAAGGCTGGGCTAATTTTCCGCTGGAGCAACAAAGATTTTTAGATCTAATCAAGAAAACCAAAGCAAACGGTATTTTGTTTTTGACCGGAGACGTTCATTATGGTGAAATTTCTAAACTTACAGAACCCGGATTATATCCTATTTACGACTTTACCTCCAGCGGACTTTCCTCCACCTGGCACTTTGCGACACCCAACAAAAATAGAATTGAAGGCCCTATTATGGATAACCATTTTGGCTTATTAACAATTAATTGGGGGGAAAAAATTCCTCAAATAAAAATGGAAATTTGGGATGTCAATAATAATCAACGTGCAGAATACACAATTGGGTTGGATGAAATTAGTTTTAGAAAATAGCAGATTTTAAGAATGATTTTTTATGCTAGCCTATAATTTTCTTAAAAATCAAAAGTTCGCTTCCTAAACCATAAAAACAAGCTCAAGATATTTTTATATTGAAAATAAGTCTGGATAAAGTATGAATTCAGTGACTATTCTTATTTTTTAGCAATCTCATTCACACGGTTGCAAACATAACTAAGACTTAGGTAGAACTGTAGTACTTAAAAATCATAAAGATACAATATGAAAATCCTTAACTTAATGACATTGGGCACGAGCCAGAGGCATCGCGCTAGCCGTTGGGATTATTTCCGCTCGGACACCAGCTTTCTGAATCATTGAATCATCTATTAAAGAAATCAACTGTCCGAAAACAGATTTAGTCGAAAAATACTTATTTTTACCCATCGTTATTTGATTTTTGCAACTCAAAATTACGATGATTTTTAAGAAGCCATTAATTTGGCTTCTTTTTTATCGGACAACAATGAAACAAAACAAAAAAAACATAATTTTTTAAAACAAAAACCCCCTATTCCGATAGGAATAGGGGGTTTCAAAGAAAGGCGACGAACCAGCCCGCAGGGCGAACACGTGGTATCTATAAACAAAAGAACCCCAGTCTTTTCAGACTGGGGTTCAAATAAAGAAAGGCGACGACA
>NZ_RYDJ01000090.1:0-1514 GCF_003970355.1 Flavobacterium bomense
TAAAGCTTAGAATTTCTCCTTTGTCATTTATGACGATATGAAGTTTAACCCCATAAAAATAACCCATCGTAGATTTGCCAACTTGAGCAATATCTTTAAATACTTTATTGCGCTTAATTCTTTTTTTTTACAAACCCTAATTGGTGTTGAATCAACAAATGAAATCCCTGTACATTTCCCTAAACAACACGTTTGCAAGAACATATTTAGTGGTAAAATATTGCTTTGCATTAATTCTGTGAACCGATTATATGAAACTGTATTTGGAAAATCATCTTGCATATGCTTTTGAACATGGTAAATATAGAAGTGTTTAAAGCATCTAAAACCACTCAAATGAAATAAAATTGTAATTGTTATAACTTCACTTTTAGACATTATAGGAGGGCGCTTTGAAGGGTTTCCAAGAATGAAATCTTTGGTACAATTATCAAAATTATTGCAAAACTCATCAACAAGACAAAAAATATCAGTAACTTTATCAAAATTAATCATAAGAGGAATAGTTGTTTAAATATTTGAATTTCAGGACTTTAAATGGACAACTATTCTTTTTTTTATGCAAATTTGGGACTTATAATATTAACCGAATTCAGGTTATTAATTTAATCGAAATAAGAATAAATTATTGTTCATTGTTAAAGCAAAATTGAGTAAATACCACATTTTAAGCATCTCAACACAAAAAAAGCTCCTTTCGGAGCTTTTTTTATTCTAAACTTAAAGTAATCTGACCGTCATCATCGAGTTGAATATTTCCATCGTCAATATTGGTATTGCCTCGTACTTCTAGTTCTTCGGGAACAACTTCTTCTGGTTCATCATAAGGCAACGATTCTAGCAAATTAACTTGTTTCAACTTATCAGTCGTCAATTGATTTCCTAGCGCTTTCAAGCCTTTTACAGCGATGAAACTCTCGATATCTACCGTTTGATTTTCTTTTTGAACGCCTTTTACTTTTGTAAAAACCAATTCGGCCATCGGACGATAATCAGTGGAAACAATTTCTAATTGCGATTTAGGATGTTCTGTGATGAAAATTTCTTCTTTACCCTCGCTTTCTATCAAGAATCTTTTAATATAATAACGTTCTTTTTCGCCATCGTAATAAATGGCCGAAATTGGTTTTTTGGGATGCCATTTCTCCATAACAACCATATCTTCATCGAAATGAGTAGATAATTCTGGAATAATGACTTTTAATTTTCCTGTTTGAGAAATTACTAAAATCTTGTCGTTTGGTCTGAATTCGCCCAATAATTCTCCTCTGGCATCAACATTTAATTTTTGAACCGTGTCATCAAACCATATCTTTCTAGGTTTCAAAGTTGAAATTCCTTTTTCCTTGATTTCGATTTTCTTGATTGGATATTTACTAACCAAATTCCCCTTCGAAGCACGTCCTTTGATTGCCATTGTGGCAAAATCGACATCCCATTTCAGTTTTTTGATGGTTCCTATTTGACGTAAAAGAATCGTAATTACTTCGGCTTCACCATTTGGATTACAAGTA
>NZ_RYDJ01000091.1:0-456 GCF_003970355.1 Flavobacterium bomense
CTCCATTCCAACCACAAGAAGTTTCTAATAAAATAGCAGAACTCTTAAGTTCGCCTGAAATCAATGCCGAAGTTAAAATTATTTTTCAAACCGTTGAAAATTTACATATTGCTTGTCCAAAGAATTTAGGGGACTGGTATTTTACTGGTGATTATCCAACACCTGGAGGTAATCGTGTTGTAAATAAGGCGTTTATGAATTTTTATGAGGGAAAAGATGCAAGAGCTTATTAATAAGTTGATGTTTTAGTATTTCATCGAGTATTTTAGTATTTCGTCTAAAAAACTTGTGCAAAACAGTATTTCAATATATATTTGTCTCACCATAATATTAGTAGGTTAAGTTTATGGTAAATCTTGGGCAAAAAAGGTGGAAGAGGTTCCACCTTTTTTAGTGGAATGAAGTCAAAGCCTCTAACCCCAAAAGGGAAATCAACGCAGAGATAAAAAATATTTT
>NZ_RYDJ01000091.1:466-1509 GCF_003970355.1 Flavobacterium bomense
CATTAATACAGCTTTACTTCTTGTATAAATTATTGTGGTCGATATATTCCCAAACTTTTTCAGGCAAAAGCGGACGAACATTTTTCTTGCTTTTTATGTTTTCTCGAATAAAGGTCGATGAAATTTCTACAATGGGAGCATCAATGATATGAATTTTGGGATTGTTTTTATAAATCGAATTTTCTAGTTCCGATGAAATGCGAGGATACACATAGATTTCGTGATTTTGCAAAATGACCTCGTGATTCTTCCATTTGTGCAACGAATTTAGATTGTCTTCGCCCATAATCAACGAAAACTCATAATTTGGATGTTTGTCCTGCAAATGTGCCAATGTATTCAAGGTATAATTGGGTTGTGACAACTTGAACTCAATATCCGAAGGTTTGATTTTTGGATACTCTTCGGTGGCCAAAAAGACCAATTGCAGTCGTTGGTAATCGTCTAATAAAGCTTGCTTGTTTTTCAACGGATTGTGTGGCGTCACGACCATCCAAATTTGATCCAAACCTGAATATTCGGCAAAGTGGTTGGCAATAATCAAGTGCCCAATATGGATGGGGTTGAATGTTCCGAAATACAATCCTATTTTCATAGATTTAATTGAAAGATTTAAAAATTAAAAGATTTAAAAATTAATGTCACTTTTCGTAATTTTTCAATTATTAAATCTTTCAATTCTTCAATTTATTTGTTAACAAAATCCTTTACCAATTGATGGGCTTCTTCCAACGCAATATCCAAATCGTAGTTTTTGATAATGACGTCAAATTGTGGTGCTGTCGCCAATTCTACGTGGGCTTTGGCTATACGCATATTGATTTTTTCGTCACTTTCGGTAGAGCGTTCTTTGAGTCTTCTTTTGAGTTCGTCCACACTTGGTGGTTTCACGAAAACGGCCAAAGTTTCTTCTGGAAATTTATGTTTGATGCGCAAACCTCCAGCCACGTCAATGTCGAAAATAACGTTTTTTCCTTGAGCCCAAATGCGTTCGACTTCACTTTTCAGAGTGCCGTAAAAATTGTCTCTATAAACTTCTTCCC
>NZ_RYDJ01000092.1:0-1505 GCF_003970355.1 Flavobacterium bomense
AATGCAATAAAAAAAACATATTTCGTTTATTTTTATCTTTTTGAAAAGCGAAATGCTATTGTTGTTTTAATTGGAGTATGTTTTTAGTAAAAATCAAAATTTTTTGACCTTTTTTGATTTTCTAGTATATATTTAATACTAGAGAATTACAAATTATGCGATTTTCTTATATTTAAGTTTTTATAATTAGGAAATGACCATTACAAAACCGCAACGCATACCTGGATGAAGATATTTTCGAGCAAAGTTTATCATTAAATGAAGTAATTCTGCCTGCCTGTAGACTATCAGGTATTTTAATAAACTACCTCGGGGCAGAGCCCCTGAGGTATTAATAAAATAACAGCCACAGATTCACAGATTTTAAAAAATCATTTTTAATCTGTGACTCGAGCAATAGCGAACAGGCGAAGCAATCTGTGGCAAAAAAACCGAAGCAGAGCTTCGAAGAATTAAACCTAAAGTATAGACCGCGAAATTAAATTTGAAACTATTGCCGATTACTTTTTTATAACTGGACTCGTGGGAATCTTGGTTGTTCTCTTACTAATAACCATGAACTACATTAAATAAACAGCTGTTTTTAAACGATTTGACACCTACAAGGTCAAAAAAAAACGTTTCTGAACTAGAAACGTTTTAATATTTTTTTTTATCTTATAAATCAATACCAATAGAAAACTGCCAAACTCGGTTGTATGCTTTGCTATTATCATATAAATCGCCTAAACCTACATGATAATGCACCTCAAAACTGATACCAGAATCTGTTTTAAGTCCACCGCCTAAGTTTACTCCCCAATCAAAATTATTAGGATCATATTCTTGTGAACTATTAAAAAGTCCTTCGTATTCCTCTTTGTGCGTAATGGCCAATCCTATTTGCGGACCAGCTTTTAAAAATAAATTTTTAGAAGGATATGCTTTTAGCATTAAAGGCAAATTAATATAATTCAATTTTTGAGTAAACGTTCCGCTACTATTTGTAATTACATATCCTTGTTGCGAATACACTAGCTCCGGTTGAATTGCAAAGCTATCACTCAGAAATTCTTCCCCATAAACCCCGATATGAAAGCTATGACGTTGTTCAGTTTCTCCTTGTCCATCAAAATTTACTGCAGCCAGATTATAACCGCCTTTTATACCTGCATTCGATTTATGTGTCCTATTTGCTTGTGCGCTTATTGAGAATACCATTCCCAAAAATAAGGCTATTGTTAGATTTATCGTTTTCATATTTCATTTTTTTAATAAATTATTTTCCGCCATTTGCACGAAGATCTGCAAGACATTGCGCATCCAATTGTGGAGCCGAACCACTAGAAACCATATTGCCAATACCATGACCGGTTTCGGATGACCAGTACATTAAGCAACTTTCTACATTACAATGTTTTGGATGTTCAGTGTCTTCGTGACTACTTTGCAAAGCTGTCCCTAAGTTGGTAAGTCCTAAAATATGCCCAAATTCATGGTTAATAATAGTAGTTTCTAATACGCTT
>NZ_RYDJ01000093.1:0-1492 GCF_003970355.1 Flavobacterium bomense
CAAATCTGTGAAATTATAAATCCAATAAATTGTGATACTGCCACCGTTAGCGTTACCGTTACTGCGCCTGCTATTGTTGCTAATGATGATGTTTTTTCAATCGAAAATTGTACTTCAGTAGGATTGTTAGGAAGTGTTTTAATAAATGATTCAATAAACGGAAACCCGGTAGTGGCTTCAGCGGTAAACATCTCTTTAGTTTCTGGACTAAATTCAAACATTCAATTGGATAACCTTGGAAACATCAATATATTAAACGGAACAATTCCTGGAACGTACGTTTTAACGTATCAAATATGCGAAAAATCAAACACTGAAAACTGTGATACTGCTGTAATAACAATAATCATTAAAGATAGTACTGCGCCTGTCTTTGCATCATTACCAGTGCAATCAACGATACAATGTAGTACTACTCCTGATTTTGCTCAAGCAACAGCTACTGATACCTGTAGTTCTGTTACACTAACATTTGTTGACGCAACGGTTCAAGGAAGTTGTATTGGTTCTTATACGATAACAAGAACATGGACCGCTACTGATTTAGCAGGAAATGCAATTACTGCTTCTCAAAGGATCAGTGTACAAGATACTAACGGCCCAACCACAACAACTGAGTTTGCATCTAATATTAATGTAAATTGTGATGCTATTCCTTTGAAACCGGAACTTATATTTACAGATAATTGTTCAACTGTTTCCCCCGCACTATTTACTGAAAAAATTACTAACAGCTCACTTAACTCCTACTCAATTGTCAGAGAGTGGTCTGTTTCTGATTCTTGCGGGAATGTTTCTAAATTTACTCAAATTGTGAATGTAACAGCATCAAATAACGCCACACCAATTGTAAGCTCTGCGTGTAATGGTGACTCTTCAACAATCAATATCTTTAATTTGTTACCCGAGGGAACTCTAATAAATGGAACTTGGACAGATGTTGATAATACTGGCGCATTGCAAGGAAATATCTTATCGCCTTTTGGTTTGACTTTAGGAAACAAAGTTTTTGAGTATCGAATTAATGACGAAATGTGTCCAAAAAGCATCCAGTTAACAGTGAATATTAACGATGATTGTATCGTTTTAGGATGTGGAAACATAAAAGTCCATAATGCTTTTTCGCCAAACGGAGATGGTATAAACGAAGTATTTGTAATCGATAATATTGAAAACACAACTTGCTACCAAGAGAATACGGTTGAAATATATAACCGTTGGGGTGTATTAGTTTTTGAAACAAAAAACTATAATAATCAAACTAATAATTTTGAAGGTATATCTCGTGGAAGAACAACTATTAGTCAATCTTCTGGATTACCTACCGGTACTTATTTTTACATCTTAAATTACAGTGCTATTAATGGGAATGGCAAAGTGGAAATCAAAAAATTAGACGGGTATTTATACCTTAGTAAATAATGCGAATCAAGGGTTAAAATGTTAAGTTTATAAAAGCGGAAGCGATTTTTCCGAAGATATGAATCAACAG
>NZ_RYDJ01000094.1:0-1489 GCF_003970355.1 Flavobacterium bomense
CATCATTATCATAATCAAAAGCTTTTACTACAGCAGCATTTTGAGTTAATATTGGAAATGCAGCTTTACTCAATTGATTATTTTTGTTAAGATACAATCGAGAATCTAAATTTGCAGGATTTTCTCCACCGCCAGAAGCAACAAACAAATCATTTATTTTATCATTATTAAAATCGCCAATTACAGCTGATGCATCTTCATAGATAGAATCATTTTCGATTACAGCAGATGGTTTTTTAGTAAAACCGGCTGCGTTTTGAATATAAATAGCTGCTTTTTTTCCTTTGGCACCTCCAAAGAATAGATCTTCTTTTCCATCTCCATTTAAATCCCCAATTGCTGTTGCAGGACCTCTGTCTGAATGCTGATAAGGAATTAATTTTTGTGCTAGAAAATCAGTATAATCATTTTCTTGATGTATGAAATCGATACCTAAATTATTTTCAACTTTCTTGAAAACAGGCAAAACTGCTGGATGTAATTTTCTATAATCAAATGCTTTACGATTAGCATTAGGTTTTATGGTTAGTGTTTGATTTGTTTTTACTTTCTTTAAAGTTTGGGATGTTTTGTCAGGCCATATTACTACTAACGAATCGATACTACTTGCTTTTCCGTATCCAAAATGAATTATTGGTTCCGATGAAGATTGAAATCCTCGGGTAGTTTGCAACTCTTTATATTGCATTTTTCCTTTGTTGTATGAAATTACTTTTGTTCCAATTCCAAAAGTATTTTTGCCGCCAAATCGAAGTCTTATTTTTAAATAATTGGCTTTATCATTGGTTTTGTTAATGTAAATTGAAGCAACAGTGTTAAGATTATTTGTTACTACATCTAAATCTCCATCATTGTCTAAATCTCCATAAGCTGCACCG
Organism: Flavobacterium bomense; assembly: GCF_003970355.1. Taxonomy (NCBI): domain Bacteria; kingdom Pseudomonadati; phylum Bacteroidota; class Flavobacteriia; order Flavobacteriales; family Flavobacteriaceae; genus Flavobacterium; species Flavobacterium bomense. The sequence continues at coordinate 879 of NZ_RYDJ01000094.1, forward strand.
TTTGAAAAACTAGGAGTTCCTAATCCCCAATTTTCGGCTTCATTTGTAAAGGTTAAATTTTTATTATTTTTGAAGGCATAATTTGGGATAGGTGTGCTTGGCATCTTGGCAATAATGGTTTCCATATCTTCTTTTTTACCTGTAATCACCATTTTTTGTAAAAAATCATTTGCGAAAAAGTCCATAAAATCCTGATTAGTCAAATCGTGATAAATACCGTTACAAACATAAATATCTTTATATCCATCATTATCCATGTCAAATAATAAAGCGCCCCAGCTCCAGTCAGTTTTTGCTACTCCGGCGAAATTTGCTATTTCTAAGAATTTGTTATTCTCGTCATTTAGTTGCAAAGTGTTTTGCATATATTGATTAAAGAAATCTAGATTTAATTTTCTAGTAAATAAATCATAGTTGTCAAAATTGGTTGTTTTTTTTAATCGTTCATCATTTTCAGGTAACATATCTGTTGTGAAAATATCGGATTTCCCATCATTATTTACATCGGCCATATCTGCTCCCATTGAGGATTGGCTGATGTGCGATGCCCAGCCTTCAATTTGTTCGGTAAACGTTCCGTTTTTATTATTGATATACAAATAATCTTTTTC
>NZ_RYDJ01000095.1:0-1471 GCF_003970355.1 Flavobacterium bomense
AATATTTTAGCAAAAAAAGGTTTTAAAGACATTATAAGAGTTTTATTTTTTTTTCGCTTTAGACGCGTTGGATTGAGATTTTTTTTCTTCTTTGGTTACTTCTTTTCTTAATTCCAGTTCTTCTTCTGAAGCGGATAAATCAAATTTAGATGGCGTTTCTTCACTGATGGCAAGAATGGAATCTTTATTGAATTTAGCATATTCCAATTGACCCGTCAATACTTTTTGGATGGATTTGATGTAGGCTTCATTTTTCTTCAAAGCCAAAGATAAAGAATCTGATTTTAGCGCCAGTTCAGTGGCATCTTTTTTCAGTTTAGAAGAGGAATATCCCGGAATAAACTCTCGCAAAGGTGTGAAAGCAATGATAAAAGTGGTAAAAGTTATCAATAAAATAGCGCCAGAAGTTGCTACCACAAAAACATTCATTAGATTTAATTTGAATGAAAAAAGCTCTTCAAAAGTTTCCTCATTCAAAATAACCAATCGGTTTTTTGTGAATAATTTATTGTGAAGTTTTCTTCGTTTAAGTCTATTTTCAGACATGTTTTTTGTTTATGATACAAATATAATAATTAATGCAATCATTCGCTTGTTTTCTTGTTTGTGTTTGTGTTGTGAATTTTTACCAAATTTTTAACGCATAAGAAACTAAAATAATTATCGCTAATTAATTTTATGTTAAGTAATTCTATATACCTTTGTTGTGCGATTTATTAGAAATTTGCTTCGGCAATAAAATATTATATTATGGGAAGATTTGGTTTAACAGAAATCCTTGTTATTTTGGCGGTTGTTTTATTGCTTTTTGGAGGGAAAAAAATTCCAGAATTAATGAAAGGTTTAGGTAGCGGAATTAAAGAATTCAAAAATGCTGCAAAAGATGACCAACCAGCAGATAAAAAAGAAACTAAAGAGGAAACCAAAGAATAAATTTTCTTTAGGTTTAAAATTTAATATTCCAAATTCTAAACAATTCATTTGTTTAGGATTTGGGATTTTCGTTTTTATAACTATTCCGATTTTTACATCTTTAGAAACAGTTATTTGTCAATATCGTCTGTTTTTAATCTAGCTTCGATTACCTTAGAGTTTTTATTTTAACAAAGTCCTTTTCAAATGAAAACCAAAGTACTACTTTTTTTCCTTTTTGTATCCTTCCAATCGCTTTTTTCTCAAGAAATTCAAGGGTCTTGGGCAGGAAGCTTAAGTATTCAAGGAACGCAACTTCCGCTGGTTTTTAATATTCAAAAAAACGGAGACTTATACCAAACCTCTTTAGACAGTCCGATGCAAGGCGCCAAAGGCATTCCGATTAAGGAAACAACTTTTGCAAATAATGAATTGCAATTAGCGGCTCCAAATCTTAATTTGAAATTCAGTGGACACTTTAACGGAACCTCAATAGAAGGGACTTTTGTACAAAAGGGAGGGAGTATTACGCTAGTATTAACAAGGAAGTTAACCGATA
>NZ_RYDJ01000096.1:0-1470 GCF_003970355.1 Flavobacterium bomense
TTAGCATCTCTTCGGCAATTTTCCCGTTGGAATAAAAAACAGACCGCAAACCTTCGAGTTTTCCTTTACTATAATTTTCGGTAGTCATTATCGCTTTAGAAGCTTTGTGGTAATATTTCCATTGGCCTTCATATAATTTGTTGACGACTTTGCCCTCGCTTACTTTATTTTTGAGTTGATCATAAAAAATCGTGTAGGCAGAATTATCTTTACTATTAAATTCTCTAGTAGCAACCACTCTTTTCGATTTGGTATTATCATAGAAAGTAAAAATACCAATTTCTTTGCCGTGTTCGAATGCCCCTTCGTATTTTGGGTTTTTGGTATCGAAATAAAATCCTTTCCAAGGTCCGTTTTTGTTTCCCTTATCGTCTAATTTATTGTAAACCACTTGGGCAAACATGGCCATGTTTACAAAAAATAAAAATCCAAAAAAAAGTTTATTTGTCATGTCTAGGCGATTCTAATAAATGATTTATATACATAACTGAATTTGATTAATAATATTACGCTGCCTTAATTACTGGTAGAAAACAAATTTACATAATAACACATTTAAAACAATTTTGTTTACACTAACATTTGTTTAGTATTATTATGATAAACACAAACATACAAATTATATTTTCCTGATAAACAACGTATTAGTTGCAGTAAATTCTGTAAAACAAATATTAAAATTTTCACAAAGAAATATTTTGTTTAATCTTTTTTAGATAAATTTGAACAGAATTTAAAAACTAATACAAACATAAAAAAAACATTATGAAAAATTTATTTAAAATTAAAATTATCATTGCGCTTATTGCAATAACATTTTCCGCAATTTCTTGTAACAATGATGATGAACCTATGGCTGACAATACTATAACTGGGATTGCTCAGACTAATGCTAACTTATCAATTCTTGTTCAAGCATTAGTAAAAGCAGACTTAGCTTCGACTCTTCAGGGAGTTGGGCCTTTCACTGTATTTGCTCCAACAGATGCAGCTTTTGTAGCTTTCTTGAAAACTACACCTTATGCTACATTAAATGATGTTCCAAAAGACGTTTTGACACAAATTTTATTGAATCACGTGGTTAGTGGAAAAGTAATGTCAACAGATTTGACTACAGGTTATGTAAAAACTTTGGCCAAAAGTGCGACTTCTGGAACTAATACAATGAGTATGTATGTAAACACTGCGTCAGGTGTAAAATTAAATGGAGTTGCAATGGTTACTTCGGCTGATATTATGGCTTCGAATGGTGTCATCCATGTAGTAGATAAAGTAATAGGATTGCCTACGATTGTAACACACGCTACAGCAAACGCAAATTTCACTTCATTAGTTGGCGCATTGACTAGTGCTGGACAACCTAATTTTGTTAGTATTCTTTCTGGAACAGGACCGTTCACAGTTATGGCTCCAACAAATGCAGCATTTACAGATCTAAATACTGAATTAGCACCAGGTGGAACTGCATCA
>NZ_RYDJ01000097.1:0-795 GCF_003970355.1 Flavobacterium bomense
ATCCAATTTATTAAGGATTATAGTTAAAGCTTCAATTTCTTTTTTTGCATCAATGTTGGTTTGATAATCCGCTTGTGCTTGCAATCTATCTCTTTCGCTTTGTCGGTTTTGGGACATCATAATTATTGGCGCAGCATAAGCAGCTTGGGTCGAAAAAAGAAGATTGAGCAAGCTGAAAGGGTACACATCCCAATGATAGAAAAAGCCAACAATATTTAAGACCATCCAAAGAATTACCAAAACTGTTTGTAGGATGATAAATTTCCAAGAACCCATTCCTTTTGCCACTGAATCAGACAAACGGCTGCCAAAACCTAATGTTTCAAAGTGGTTTTCGTGCCAGTTTTTGTTATTTATCATTTGACTCAATTTGGGAGTTAGTTTATTTTTTTATTTGAACATTTCATCCATTCCAGGAATCATTGGCATATCTACTTTGGCGACAGCATCTAATTCGGCTTGGTTTACTTTTGCCGCTTTTTCGATGGCTTTGTTCAAGGTAACAATCAAATAATCTTCTAATTGTTCTTTGTCTTCTAATAAAGAATCAGCTATGGAGATGGATTTTAATTTTCCGTTTGCTGTGAAAGTCACTTTTAATGCGCCGTCAGTGCTTTGCTCGTCTATTAAAACCGAATCCAATCGCAATTTTGTTTCTTCTATTTTTCTTTGAGTTTCTTTCAATTTACCCATCATTCCCATTAAATCCATTGTAATAATTTTTAAAATATGTGCTGCAAAATTAGTATATTGCAAACTTATATTTAATAAACATTTCATAAAATATAGATTCAT
>NZ_RYDJ01000097.1:805-1457 GCF_003970355.1 Flavobacterium bomense
CTAAACTCTCTTTGTGCTATTTTTGTAAATAGTCTTCAAAACCGAAAGCTTAAAATATGATTAAAAAAATACTACCACCAATAGCCAAAATAATCCCCAAGACTTTGGATAAGTTCGGTGATGTAAGAATTGACAATTATTTTTGGTTGAACAATAGGGAAAATCCAGAAGTCATTGATTATCTGAATAAAGAGAATGCCTATTACAAAAAAATGACAGCTCATACCAAGGCTTTTCAAAAGGAATTGTTCGAGGAAATGAAGAGTAGAATCAAGGAAGATGACGAGTCAGTTCCTTATTTGTATAACGGTTATTACTACATTACCCGTTTTGAAACCGGTAAAAATTATCCAATTTATTCCAGAAAAAAGGAAAGCCTTTCGGCCAAAGAGGAAATTTTGTTCGATTGTAATACATTGGCAAGAGGAAAATCCTATTTCCAATTAGGCGGTTTGAGCATTAGTCCAGACAACAAATTAGCCGTTTTTAGTTTTGATATTGTTGGACGAAGAATTTATGATATTCAAGTCAAGGATTTGCAAACTGGTAAAATTCTTAGCGATAGAATAGAAAAAGTGTCAGGAAATGCGGTTTGGGCCAATGATAACAAGACGATATTTTATTCGAGTCAAGATGAAGTTACCTTGCGTTC
>NZ_RYDJ01000098.1:0-1445 GCF_003970355.1 Flavobacterium bomense
ATCCGAATCGATAACTTTTCCAGTTGGCGACTTGTACCAAAGTCCTTTTGGAATATCCATTTTGTCTTCGGTAGCAGTAGTAATTCCTTTTTCTGTTCTTTTAAACCAAGCCATAATTAAGTTGGAAGTTAGAAGTTAGAAAAGTATTTATTTCAAAAACTACAACGTAATAGTGTGAATAAGTTTTTAATATCGATGACTATATCAATGAAAATGATAAAAATAAATGTGTTTTACAGCACAATAAAATATTGAAATTGCTAATGAAATTGAATTTTTTTAAAGCGTTGATTCTCGCTCTATTAAATGGGTTTCAATTACAACAGTTTTGTAGACTTCGTCCTTTTCTTCTATTTCTATTCCTTCTTCTTCGGCTTCCAATCTTTCGATAAGTATTTTTGCTGCCACACTGCCCATTTCTAATCCGTTTTGGCTTACTGTCGTTATGGTTGGCGTAGAATATTTAGATATAATTCCATCTGTAAAAGCAATAACTGCGAGGTCTTCAGGAACTTTTATCCCCATTTTATGAGCTATTTTGATGATGGTTACAGCAAATAACTCGTTTACCGCAAAAACAGCATCAAAGGCTTTGTTTTCTAGCAATTGAGCAATTGTGATTTCGCAATTTTCGACATTTTCAATTTTGATGATTAGATTTTCATCGAATGGCAAACCGTTATCTCTCAATGCTTTGATGTAGCCATCTGTTCTAAATTTTCCAACACTCACATAATCGACAGTGGTGACTAGGGCGATTTTTTTACGGCCTTTATCAATCAAATTTTGAACGGCTTCATAAGCGGCCAATTCGTCATTTATAATCACTTTGTCACAAAGGATATCGTTGGTCACTCTGTCAAACATTACGACAGGCATTCCTTGGCTGATTACTTCAGTTATATGGTGGAAATCGCCTTTGAATTGGGTTTCTTTGGAGAGTGACATTATAAATCCGTCGATGCTACCATTGGCTAGCAATTCCATATTTAGCACTTCTTTGTCGAAAGAATCGTCTGATAAACAAATGATGACACTGTATCCTTTTTCATTAGCAACATGTTCGATTCCATTGATGACGGTTGAAAAGAAATAATGCACAATTTCGGGAATAATAATTCCTATGGTTTTTGTTTTCCTGTTTTTTAAACTTAGTGCAATATTATTGGGTTTGTAATGATAAAACTTAGCAAAAGCCCGAACTTTGAGTCTGGTTTCTTCCCCAATTTCAAGACTGTTTCTAAGAGACTTGGAAACGGTAGAAATAGATACATCCAACTCTTTTGCAATTTGCTTTAGTGTTACTTTCTTTTTCATACGTGTAATTTAGTAAAAATCATTTTCGTAATAAAGATAAAATTTTATTTAGATTATGGCAATTTAGGTGTCAAAAATTTAAATAAAACAGAAACTTTTCAACACTATCACGTTTTCGTAACTGTTTT
>NZ_RYDJ01000099.1:0-1440 GCF_003970355.1 Flavobacterium bomense
AACTGTTGCAAATGAATTCATCTATTTCGTGAAATTCATCTTTTCTACCCGTAACTCTTTGAATCTCGTCACCAAACATCCAAACCGTAGTTTTTCCAGAACAAGTTGGACAATCTCTGTGCGCATCATAAGGTTTGTTGAACCAAACTCTCGATTTGAATCTAAAAGTTTTGTCGGTCAAGGCGCCAACAGGACACACATCAATCATATTGCCTGAGAACTCATTATCGATAGCATGCGAAATACAAGTCGAAATATTCGAATGATCACCTCTATCCATTACTCCGTGTACTCGGTCGTCTGTTATTTGATCGGCAACCATTACACAACGATAGCATAGAATACAACGATTCATATGCAATTGAATATTTGGACCGATATCTTCTGGTTCGAAAGTTCTTTTTTCTTCAATAAAACGACTTTCAGATTTTCCGTGTTCGAAACTTAAATTTTGCAAATCGCATTCTCCCGCTTGATCACAAACTGGACAATCCAAAGGGTGGTTGATTAACAAAAATTCCGTCACTGCTTTTTGAGCTTCTTGAACTCTAGGCGACGATTTAGTTTTTACTTCCATTCCGTCCATACAACCCGTTACGCAGGAAGCCATTAATTTTGGCATTGGTCTTGGATCGGCTTCACTTCCTTTGGAAACTTCCGATAAACAACAACGGCATTTTCCACCGCTTCCTTTTAGTTTAGAATGGTAGCACATCGCTGGTGGAACTACTTCTCCTCCAATCATTCTGGCTGCTTGCAGGATCGTTGTTCCTGGTTCTACCTCAATCTCATGACCGTCTATGGTTACTTTCATTTTCTATTTGTTTAAAAGTTTAAAAGTTTAAAAGGGTAAGTGTTTTTTTTTCACTTCTAACTTCTAACTTTCAACTTCTGACTTTTAAATTATACTGTTAATTTAGAAACTAAATGCTTCACACTTTCAAAAGGTTCAGCAACAAAATGGTCTCTGTTTTTTATTTTTTCCGGAAAACGAATATGATATTCAAATTCATCTCTAAAGTGACGAATTGCTGCTGCCACTGGCCAAGCTGCTGCATCACCCAAAGGACAAATTGTATTCCCTTCTATTTTGCTTTGGATGCTCAAAAGCAAATCGATATCTTCTTCACAGCCGTGACCGTTTTCTAGTCTGTGCAATACTTTTTCCATCCCACCGGTTCCTTCACGACAAGGCGAACATTGTCCGCAAGATTCGTGGTGGTAAAAACGAGAGAAATTCCAAGTATTTCGTACGATACAAGAAGTATCATTGTACACAATAAATCCTCCTGAACCCAACATCGAACCCGTTGCAAAACCACCATCGCTCAAACTCTCGTAAGTCATCAAACGGTCTTCGTTGTTAGCGGTTTTATAAATTAAATGGGCTGGTAAAACAGGAACAGAAGAACCTCCGGGAACAAAAGCTTTCAAAGGTCT
>NZ_RYDJ01000009.1:0-135634 GCF_003970355.1 Flavobacterium bomense
CGCTCAAAAATGACTCTTAAAATACAGATTTACAATAATTTCAAAGAACTTGTTTTATTTTTTAGTGGACACTAGTGTTTATTGATATAAAAATGACACCATCCTTAGCCAATAATTTATGAAGCAACTTTAATCGTGGATACATCATACACAACCATTTGTCGTGACGAGTCAAGTCCTCACTTTCTTTTCCCACTACTTTTCCCAACCATTTTTTTATTTGTGGAGAATTGACATTATCATTATACTTCCACTCTTCATTTCCGGTATTGTATGGCGGATCGATGTAAATGCAGTTTACTTTTCCTTCGTATTTGGGTAATAAAGATTTGAGCGCTTCAAGATTATCGCCGTTGATAATCATATTGCCACATCCAGAAGTTCCCCCTTCGGGGGTTAGGGGGCTAAAACCATATTCGTGGTTCAGGACTTTATAGGGAACTTCTTGATGATGATTGATGATTTTGTCTTTACCAATCCAATGTAGTGTAGGCATTTATTTTTTGGTTTTACCAAAAACAACACGTGGGCTAAATTCCCACATGTTTGACTTTCTTAGGTTCAGCAAAAACCCTTGTAGCACAAACAAAGAGAACCGCCCACGCTTACCGTAGGCGTTTCTGCTTTGAGTTCCCAGTGCTACATTTTTAAATTTTGCTGATTTAAGAAAGCGGGGAAATCTTTAGCGAAACGCTATATTTTTATTTGTTAAATTATCTGTTTATCTTTTCAATATTATATTTTGTTATTTTAGCAAATATAGTTTTTTCAATGAGATTAAAACGAAAAAAATATTTTTCCCAAATAGGGAATTTTCGACTATCTTTGACATTCAAAATAACGTATGCGAATAATTGCCAAAAGAACTTTACAGCATTTTTGGGAGCAACACCCTAGTTCAAAACAACAATTATTGTCTTGGTATCAGGTTATTGACAAAAATAATTTCACCAATTCTAATGCTATAAAATCAATTTTCGGCTCGGCAGATTTTGTAGGCAACAACAAAGTGGTTTTCAATATTTGTGGCAATCATTACCGATTAATCGTGAAAATTAATTATGTAACACAAATTGTCTATATTTTATTTATTGGAACTCATCCTGAATATGACAATTTGAAGGACATTAAAAACTTATAAAAAATGGAAATAAATCCTATAAAAACAGAAAAAGATTACGATTTAGCTTTAGAAAGAGTAAACACCCTTTTTGATGCTAAACCTAATACCAATGAAGAAGATGAATTAGATATTCTAGTCACTCTTATAGAGAAATATGAACAAATACACTATCCTATTCCTGAACCAGATCCAATTGAAGCCATTAAATTTATGATGGAACAAAACGGACTTACAGATGCTGATTTAGGAGTCATTTTAAATAGTCGCTCTAGAGTAACTGAAATTTTTAAACGTAGAAGAGCTTTAACTATTAAACAAATTAGAATTTTAACAGAAACACTCCACATTCCAGCTTCAACTTTAATCAAAGAATATGCATTAGAACAATAATTTTATAATTTCAAACAAAAAATGCCTCGCAGTCTAAATTGCGAGGCATTTTTTATTTACAAGATATTGATTACTTTAAAGCATCAATCTTAGCCTGAACTTCTGCATCAGTTCCTTCAAAACTTTGAATGTTTTCTTTTCCGTTAATATTAGTTTTAATAGTCGCTTTTACTTCTCCATCAACATTGGTTTTTTCTATCGTAACTTTTTTCGAGACCATTTCAGTTACTGCTGCGGAAGCATTCATAAATCTACACGTTTTACTGTCACATCCTTTAGCAAGACACTCTTCTTTAGATATTGAAGTACACATTTCAGAAGCAGCACAACAAGCGGCTTTATTAGCCAATGTATGATTGCCACTACCTAAAATTGGTGCAATTACCAAACCAATCAAACACGTCAATTTAATTAAAATATTCATTGATGGTCCAGAAGTATCTTTGAACGGATCTCCAACAGTATCGCCAGTAATGGCCGCTTTATGCGCATCAGAACCTTTATAGGTCATTTCACCATTAATAAGAACTCCCGCTTCAAAAGATTTTTTAGCGTTGTCCCAAGCACCACCGGCATTGTTTTGAAAAACAGCCCAAAGCACACCCGAAACGGTAACTCCGGCCATATAACCCCCTAACATTTCGGCGATTAGCTGGTTGTTGTCTCCGTAAACTAATTTGCCAAGCAAAACAATTGCAATTGGAAAACCAATTGTCAATATTCCCGGCAACATCATTTCGCGCAATGCAGCTTTCGTCGAAATATCAACACACTTAGCATATTCCGGTTTTCCGGTTCCTTCCATAATTCCGGGAATCTCCCTGAACTGACGACGTACTTCATACACCATGTCCATTGCGGCTTTCCCGACAGAATTCATCGCTAATGCCGAGAAAACTACAGGTATCATGCCACCCACGAATAGCATTGCTAAAACTGGTGCTTTAAAAATATTGATTCCGTCAATTCCTGTAAAAGTTACATAAGCCGCAAATAAAGCCAGTGATGTTAATGCCGCCGAAGCGATAGCAAATCCTTTTCCCGTTGCTGCTGTTGTATTTCCTACGGCATCTAAAATGTCGGTTCTTGTGCGTACTTCTTTAGGCAATTCGCTCATTTCAGCAATTCCACCGGCGTTATCCGATATGGGTCCAAAAGCATCGATTGCCAATTGCATGGCCGTTGTTGCCATCATCGCTGAAGCAGCTAAAGCCACACCATAAAATCCTGCTAATGCGTAGGAAGTCCAAATTGCAGCTGCAAATAATAAAACCGTTGGAAACGTAGAAATCATTCCGGTTGCCAATCCTGCAATTACGTTTGTTCCTGCTCCAGTTGAAGATTTTTGAACAATTGCCATAACAGGTTTTGTACCCAATCCTGTATAATACTCAGTTACTGACGAAATGAGTCCACCTACTGCCAAACCTACAATTGTAGCATAAAAAACACGCATGGATGAAATTTCTTTAGTTCCTTCTCCAAAAAAATCCATTTTCATGGTTTCTGGCAACATGTATTGCACTAAAAAATAGCAGGCAATAAGGGTTAATCCTATTGAAAGCCAGTTTCCCCTATTTAAAGCGCTTTGCACTTGCGCTTCTTTTGCATTATCATCTGTAATTTTTACCACCATCGTTCCGATAATCGAAAATAAAATACCAAAACCGGCGATTGCCATTGGCAATAAGATAGGTCCTATTCCGCCAAAAGCATCTTGAATAGTTCCGCCCATGTCTTTAATTACATAATTTCCTAAAACCATGGCCGCTAAAACGGTTGCGACATAAGAACCAAATAAATCAGCTCCCATTCCGGCAACATCGCCTACATTATCCCCTACATTGTCCGCAATTGTAGCCGGATTACGGGGATCATCTTCCGGAATTCCAGCTTCTATTTTCCCCACCAAATCAGCTCCAACATCGGCCGCTTTGGTGTAAATTCCACCGCCAACTCTTGCAAACAAGGCTATTGATTCTGCTCCCAGAGAAAATCCCGCTAATGTTTCTAATACAATGGTCATGTCTTCAGTAGAAGTCCAAACGCCATTCATAAAAAAGTGAAAAAAGAAAATAAAGAAAGTGGTCAATCCTAAAACAGCCAATCCCGCAACCCCTAATCCCATTACGGTTCCGCCGCCAAAAGAAACTTTTAGAGCTTGAGGTAAACTGGTACGGGCGGCTTGTGTGGTTCTAACATTGGTTTTTGTTGCAATTTTCATTCCCATGTTCCCAGCTAAAGCCGAGAAAAAAGCACCAAAAACAAAAGCAACTACTATTAATATGTGTGTAGTAGGAACGAAAAAAGAAATTCCGGCTAAAACTATGCTAGCTCCAATGACAAAAAACGTCAACAACCTATATTCTGCTTTCAAGAAAGCCAAGGCTCCTTCGTAAATGTAATCCGAAATCTCTTTCATCTTACCATCACCCGGATCCTGTTTTAATACCCATTTTCTTTTAGCAAACATAAATGCCAGTCCAATAAATGCCATCGCAATAGGCAAATAAATCATAATTGTATTCATAATTTCGGTTTGGTTTTTGGTTAAAATTAATAGTGTAACAAAACGAATTTAAACAAAAAAAGCAACACTCTTAACAGAATGTTGCTTTTTTTGTAAAAATTATGACGTAAAATTATTTAATACTAAACAATCCCTCTGGTTTATTCTCAATTTGATTAAATCGCTCCGTACACTCTGCGATAATTGCATAGGCTTCATTTACATCTCCCCAGCCGCCTACATCTACTTTCTTGTTTTCAAGATCTTTGTACACTTGAAAAAAGTGTTCAATTTCTTTTAATAAATGTGGATTCATGTCTGACAGATCATTCAATGAATTCCAGATTGGATCTGAAACCGGTACACAGATAACTTTTTCATCCGGTCCTTTATCATCCGCCATGTGGAAAACACCAATGGGTTTTACTTCCATAACACAACCGGGAAAAGTAGGTTCGTTTACCAAAACCAATACATCTAATGGATCGCCGTCTAAGGCTAATGTTTCCGGAATAAATCCGTAATCCGCAGGATACATCATTGACGAGAATAACATTCTGTCAAAACGCATTCTTTTTATTTCGAAATCATATTCGTATTTATTTCTACTTCCTCTTGGTATTTCGATTAAAACATCGAAAGTTGTTAATTTGTCTGCAGTCATTTTAGTTTTTCTTTTCTATATTTTATGGTTGCAAAAATAAGTAAAGAATCCCTTTCAACAATGAAAAATCTATGTTATCTGTTGATTAAATTTTAAGAAACAGCACTTTAGTAAAAAACGGTTCTATTTCTTTTCTTTAAATAATGATGCCATAAAAGATAGGTTGCAAAAGAGCGATACGGACTCCATTTCAACGTATGAACTTGCATCTCATTTTTGTCGTGAATATCCAGTAATTCCTTGATTGTGTGTACAACTGCAATATCGCCTAATGGCAATAAATCAGGCTCTTGCAGACAAAACATTAAATAAATATCGATGGTCCAGTTTCCTATCCCTTTGATTTTGATGAGTTCTTCGCGCACTTGCAGAGCCGTTTTGGCTGGCAAACTTTCTAAATCAAGTTCTTTATTTATTAAGGCTGTCGCCAAAGCTTTGATATAAGACGTTTTTTGACGGCTTACGCCAAGATTCCTAAACTCAGCATCCGATATGAGAACAAGAATTTCCGGTGTTACCGTTTTTAGAGTAGTTTTTATTTTCAAAAAAGTAGCTTTAGCAGAGTCTATCGATACTTGTTGCTCTAAAATCAACAATACCAGAGTCTCAAAACCTTGCGGTCTTTTGGGAATAATAGGCATTCCGTATTGTTCAATGATTGCTTTGAAAATAGCATCTTTTTCTAAAAGGTAGTCGATGGCTTCTTGCATAATCTGATGTTTTTTTAGCCCGGATGGAAACGGCATCCTTTTTATAAGGCGATTTTTATTCGCCTTATAAAAAGATATAGTGTACAGCCGGAATAGCTCCTAAAAACTGAACCCAAACGACCCTTTAACAGTAAAACGATTCGTTTCCGGCACGTTGACATAATTGCCTCGCCAGGCGAAATCAATACGGAATACTTTGAAGATATTTCCAATACCAGCACTGTATTCCCAATAGCCTTTTTCAGGTGCATTGTAAATTAAACCCGAAGCATTAATAGCTCTGTTTTCATCAGAGATGCTTCCATAAACCCCTTTTACGGATATAATTTCTCTCCAATTGAGTTTGCGCATGAACGGTATTCTGGAAAAAAGACGCCCGTTGAAATTGTGATTCCACTGTAAAGTAGCATATTGATCCGATACAAATTCATAGAAATTAAGATTACTGAAGGTGTTTTCAATCGTGAAAAAAGTTTGATTTCCCGGAATCACATTTATCAATCCTAACGGAACTGTTCCAAAAGTTTTTCCTACTTCCATAATAATATTGGTTCGCCCCAATGGACCAATAACTATAGGCTGTTTGTAATATAATTGTACTTTGTCATATTTGAAATTACTGTTCAAAAGCCCTTTGAATCCATGGCTGTAATTAATAAAAAAACGACTAAAAGGACTGTCAACATTGCTTCTTTCAACCCCAAAACCAATCGTTTTTCGCTTTGGAGAATACTCGATCTGAATGTTCGCTTCGGATTGTTTTACATCACTTTTAGTAGCTAAATTGGCTATGTTGGTATAATAATCCAGGCTAAAAGTAGGCGATGCAGACTCCAGCGTACGATACGAAATCCCAGCCTGAAAAGTCAAGTTTTTTACTGGCTCCATTTCTATGGCAACATTAGTCAAATTGATGTTGGTTAACTTCCCGTTACTGCCAGATGAGAATACGGACGACGAAGCAAAACTTCGGCCTAAAACATCATTTGTAGTAGTTAAACTGGCTCCTATTTGTTCAATGTCTCGCCTATTTCCGCCGGATAAAATGATCCTATTTTTCTTGTCGACCATCCATTTTCCGGAAAGTCCGTATTTAAATTTATCATCATCAAACCCATACGCAGTATACGCCTGAATGCGCCAAGGATCGTTAGGACCAAAATAGGTTCTTCCTCCTACTCGCAACCGTACACCCTCTACTTCATTGTATCCAAATGTAGAAAAAACAGGTCCATAATCAAAGTTATTAAACTCCACATAACCACTTCCTAGTATGGATACTAAGCTGTACAATTGTTTGAATTTATTTACGGTTTGCAGGGTATCAAGCATTTTATAAACGCCCAATTCATCCTTGCTTAAGTTTTCAAAACGGTTTTCATTCCAATATTCCTCGGATTTATTGTAGACTTCGTCATCCATATAATTGACTTCGGCTTTATAAAAAGCAACAGGCAATTCTGTATTGAACTGATGGTTCCGGTAAAAACTAGTTCTTTTTCCATAAACACCTTTCGAATTTTCTTTTTTGTTCAAAGCAAAGTCAGACATCAAATAATCCTTGGTCAACAAGAAAACCGAGTCACTGACTACTTCAAATTCCTGCTCTAAGTAAATATCTTTTACCCAGTTGATATTGGCACTTTTGGTCACTGCCATATTGATTTTCTTGATGGCAAATGTGGAATCATTCACCCAAAAATCTCCTTTGAAAGTCAATTCGTTTTTTCGTCTTGGATAAAAAACAATATTATAGCACCATTTATCATCAATATACGAACTGTCTTTCAGTACATAATTGTAGACATCAATCCCTGTTTTAGATAACGGACTGGTAAAGCTTTTGTCAAAAAAAGTCAAGTAATTATTGTAGATATTATAATCTGAATACAAGTCTTTTACAAAAGATAAAATCTGTTGATTCCCATCAAATCCGGACGTTTTATTGGCTTTTATTTTTTCTTTTACCTTCTTTAATTTGTTGTCTCCATAAACATCATGGAGTGATTCATTTATAAAAATAGGCAAATAGGTTTTCCCGGTTACTCGGGACGTATCCATTTGATCGAATATAAATTCCATCCCTTTAAAAAGTTTGCTTTTCATAAAAGCACTGTCAATAGAATTCATATCAAATTCTATTTTCTCGTACTTTTCCATCTGGTATTGGTCAAACTGATACAACCCGTTTTTACGTTTTCTTTCCCAGATTTTCCTCAGAATATCGAGCGCAGGATTGTCCTTTTTTGATGTTTTTCCGGCAAAAACCACTACTTCGTTTAAGCTTTCGGCTTCATTCAACTGAATTTTGAAATTATAATTTACCGGTTTATCTAAGTAAATTTCTTTTTCAGAAAACCCAACGGAGGATATGAGTAAAGTAGTATATGTTTTTTTGGATTCCAGGTAAAACTTACCGTCCTCATTAGTCACAATTCCTTCACTGGAACCTTTGAAAACTACATTGGCAAATGGAATGGGCAGGTTGGATTTATCAACCACAACACCACTCACTTTTGTTTGCGCAAAACTAGTAGTTGCTGAGACCAACAACAAAAGCAGAAACAATAAGAGATTCTTTTTCATATGTAGATAATATTTGTTTTTGTAGGAATATGGTATCGCCAGATCTTAATTGGTGTTTGAGACAGCTTCTGTCATGGCGATTTCATAGTCATTCAAAAAAAAACTTCATCAAATTAAAGAATTGATGAAGTTTCAAATATAGTTAATTAAGACCGCAGGATTAATTGATTATTAAAAAACGGGTTATTAGCCCTTATTCCAAATCAAACGATTCCAACTGACTATTTTTTATACAGTACTTTTTTAACCGCTTTTACTACATCACCAGCATTAGGCAACCATTCTTTCAATAAAACCGGAGAGTACGGCGCTGGCGTATCTGCAGTCGTAATACGTTGAATAGGCGCATCCAAGAAATCAAAAGCACGTTCTTGAACAATATAGGTAATTTCAGAAGCCACACTTGCAAAAGGCCATGCTTCCTCAAGAACTACTAATCTATTTGTTTTTTTAACCGATGTTAAAATCGTCTCATAGTCCATAGGACGTACAGTTCGCAAATCGATAATTTCACAAGAAATTCCTTCTTTGGCTAATTCGTCAGCGGCAATATGCGCCTCTTTGATAATTTTTCCAAAAGAAACAATTGTCACATCCGTACCTTCACGCTTGATATCAGCAACTCCTAACGGAATTACATATTCGCCATCTGGAACTTCACCTTTATCCCCATACATTTGTTCAGATTCCATGAAAATCACAGGATCGTTATCACGAATAGCCGCTTTCAACAAACCTTTGGCATCATAAACCGTAGAGGGAACTACCACTTTAAGACCCGGAGTATTCGCAAACCAGTTTTCTAACGCTTGTGAGTGCGTTGCTCCTAATTGTCCTGCCGAAGCTGTTGGACCACGAAAAACGATTGGCACATTAAATTGTCCACCCGTCATCTGACGCATTTTGGCAGCATTATTTATGATTTGGTCAATACCTACTAAACAAAAATTGAACGTCATGTATTCCACAATCGGTCTGCATCCATTCATGGCTGATCCTACTGCAATACCAGTAAAACCAAGCTCTGCGATAGGAGTATCAATGACTCTTTTCTCGCCAAATTCAGCTAGCATACCTTTAGATGCTTTGTAGGCACCATTATATTCTGCAACTTCTTCACCCATTAAGTATATGGACTCATCGTGACGCATTTCTTCACTCATCGCTTCACAAATGGCCTCTCTAAATTGTATCGTTCTCATATTTTTTTTATATTTTGTCCTCCTGAGCGCAGTCGAAGGATAATTTTCGAAAAGCAAAAATAAATATTTAATATCATTTAAAAGCATAAATTACTCTAAATTAATTCAGGATTTATAGCGATAATTTTCAGGAGCTATTTCCGGCTCTCCCCTGTATCTTCCTGTGGCTAAAGGAGCCACAAGAAGGATGCCGCTGCTGTCCGGGCTACGAAAACGTAGTAGTTAAGTAAAATATTATGCGTGCATAGTATATTATTCAAATTAATATTTTAAATTTGTAAAAGAAATTACGAATAATAAAAAATATAAGTATGAAAATATTAGTTTGCATCAGTCACGTTCCTGATACTACTTCAAAAATTAACTTTGTCAACGGCGATTCAGAATTTGACACCAATGGAGTTCAATATGTAATCAATCCAAATGACGAATTTGGTTTGACACGCGCTATTTGGTTCCAAGAACAACAAGGCGCAACCGTTACGGTTGTGAATGTTGGAGGACCAGAAACCGAACCTACTTTAAGAAAAGCGCTGGCAATAGGTGCCAATGAAGCCATTCGCGTCAACGCTACTCCTACTGACGGATTTTTCGTAGCCAAACAACTTGCTGAAGTAATTAAAAACGGAAGTTACGATGTAATCATTGCCGGAAAAGAGTCTTTAGACTATAATGGCGGAATGGTTCCTGGAATGATAGCCGGGATTTTAGGATACAACTTCCTTAATTCTTGTACAAGTCTTACTGTTGATGGAACTAATGTAAAAGCAGTTCGTGAAATTGATGGTGGAAAAGAAACCGTTGCTACAACTTTACCATTAATCATTGGAGGACAAAAAGGATTGGTGGAAGAAAAAGATTTGCGTATTCCAAACATGAGAGGAATCATGACTGCAAGAACAAAAGCATTAACAATACTGGAGCCTGTTGACGCTGCTGTGAATACAAAAGCAGTAAAATTTGAAAAACCAGCTCCTAAATCAGCCGTAAAATTGATTGCTGCTGACAATTTAGATGAATTAATCAATTTATTACACAACGAAGCAAAAGTAATCTAACTGTCATAAAGCGGAATGTCAAAAGTCAAATGAATAGAAATTTACACTAATTTCCCTTTACGACTTTAGACTTTTAAACTTATAAGACTAAAATAAAAAAATCATGTCAATATTAATATACGCGGAATACGCTCCCGACGCTTCGGGAGGAAAATTTAAAAAAGTAGCATTCGAATTGGCTTCCTATGCAAAAAAAGTAGCCGAAAGTCTAGGAACCACTGTTACGGCTGTAACCGTAAATGCTGGAGATGTTTCGGAATTATCAAAATACGGAGTAGACAAAGTATTAAAAGTAACCAACGATAAATTATCCGGGTTTACTGCAAAAGCATACGCTGATGTGATCAAACAAGCCGCCCAAAAAGAAAACGTAAAGTTAGTTTTACTTTCATCCACTACAGACAGTATTTATCTTTCCTCACTTGTTGCAGTAGCTTTAGAAGCCGGCTATGCGTCAAATGTGGTTGGATTACCAGTTTCAACGTCGCCTTTTCAAGTAAAAAGAAATGCTTTTTCAAACAAAGCGTTCAATATCACTGAAATTGCCACAGACGTAAAAGTACTTGGGCTTGCCAAAAACTCGTATGGGGTTTTTGAAACACCTTCAACATTAACCGAGGAAGATTTTAACCCAAATATTGGAGAAGCTGATTTTGGTGTAAAAGTAGAATCAGTTGAAAAAGTTTCTGGAAAAGTTTCAATCGCTGATGCGGATATTGTAGTGTCGGCTGGACGCGGATTGAAAGGTCCGGAAAACTGGGGAATGGTAGAGGAGTTAGCAACTGTTCTTGGCGCTGCAACTGCTTGTTCAAAACCAGTTTCTGATTTAGGATGGAGACCTCACGGAGAACACGTTGGACAAACAGGAAAACCGGTAGCTACAAACCTTTATATTGCAATTGGAATTTCAGGAGCGATTCAACACATTGCGGGAATCAACTCTTCTAAAGTAAAAGTGGTCATCAACAGTGATCCCGAAGCGCCTTTTTTCAAAGTAGCGGATTACGGAATTGTAGGTGACGCGTTTGAAATCGTACCACAATTAATTGAAAAATTTAAAGCTTTCAAAGCTCACAATTCATAAATTATAGCATCCCATTAATTTAAATGCTACTTAAAAACAAGATATTTGTATCTTTGCTTTTAAGTAGCATTTCTTTTTTATAATTGCTGCTTAATTTTTATTAAAAAAAGTACCTCGTACTTTCCCATTACATCAATTATGAGCTTAGTTAAACTATCTATAAAAGGAATTTCATACAGTCAAACTCAAAACGGAGCCTACGCATTAATCTTGAATGAGGTTGACGGAGAACGAAAATTACCCATTGTCATTGGTGCTTTTGAAGCCCAATCCATCGCTATAGCATTGGAAAAAGAAATAAAACCACCACGTCCTCTGACCCATGATTTGTTCAAAAACTTCGCAGAACGATTTGACATTGTAGTCAAACAAGTCATTATTCACAAACTTGTGGACGGTGTTTTTTATTCGAGTATCATTTGCGAAAGGGATAAAATTGAAGAAATTATTGATGCCCGAACTTCAGACGCCATTGCGTTAGCATTGCGTTTTAACGCACCTATATTCACTTACAAAAACATTCTGGACAAAGCCGGAATTTATTTAAAATCAAATCCTTTAGATCCTAATAAAGACTCGCAGGAAATTGACGATGTACTTTCTAATCCGGACACTTTTGGTCGTGAAGAAGAAAGCAATCAATCCGGAGAAACCTATTCTAAACACAGTCTACCGGAATTAAATGAATTGTTAGATCAAGCCGTGTCGCACGAAGATTATGAGAAAGCCGCAAAAATTAGAGATGAAATCTCAAAGAGAGAACTGTAATTGTACCCATTTTTACTTTCCGTAGGATTGAAATAAAATCAGATTGTTACTAAATTTCAAAGGATTGAATCGCTTGTTTTTGAATAAATACACTTAAATTCACCAAAAACACTTAGTACCATGTTTCTTTTATAAAATTGATAAAAATAAGCTATGAAAAAAAACCACTTTCTACTTCTCGCAACATTATTTATTTGTTCAGCTGCCTCATCCCAAGACTATTATCTGCATTGTGGAAAAATTTTAAATACACTATCAGGTAAAGAATTAACAAACCAAACGATCCTTGTTTCTAAAAACAAAATTACAAAAGTACAAGAGGGTTTTATCGCTAAAGTCAAGCCTGAAGACATTGAGATCAACCTGAAAAACAAATATGTTTTACCGGGTCTTATTGACTTACATGTTCACATAGAAGGCGAACATGACACTAAGAGCTACATGTCAAAATATATAGACAACGAAGCTGATGTTGCATTTCAAGCCGTTCGATGTGCCGAAATCACTCTTCTAGCCGGATTCACTACGGTGAGGGATTTAGGTGGAACCGGAGTAAATATCTCCATAAGAAATGCCATCAATAAAGGAATCGTAAAAGGTCCCCGAATTTTTACTGCCGGAAAATCAATTGCTACAACAGGCGGTCATGCAGATCCTACTAACGGAAGCAACCGAAAACTGGTAGGCGATCCAGGTCCACATGAAGGCGTAATCAATTCTCCAGAAGAAGGAGTAAAAGCAGTGAGAGAGCGTTATAAAGAAGGAGCTGATGTTATTAAAATTACAGCTACAGGTGGTGTTTTGAGCGTGGCAAAAAGCGGTAAAAATCCGCAGTTCTCTCTAGAGGAAATTAAAGCCATCACCACAACAGCCAAAGATTACAACATGCTCACCGCTGCCCATGCCCATGGCGACGAAGGAATGCAAAGAGCCATATTGGGCGGTATAAAAACCATTGAGCACGGCACCTTTATGAGTGAAGAGACAATGGAATTAATGAAAAAATACGATGCTTATTTAGTTCCTACCTTAACGGCTGGAAAAGAAGTAGAAAAAAATGCAGAAATTACTGGTTTTTATCCTGACATAGTAGTTCCAAAGGCCAGAGAAGTTGGCCCACAACTGAAAGCTACTTTTGCCAAGGCGTATAAAAAAGGAGTCCAAATTGCTTTTGGAACTGATGCCGGCGTTTTTGCTCATGGTACAAATGCAAAAGAATTTGGGTATATGGTTGAAGCCGGAATGCCTGCATTAGCCGCGATACAATCAGCAACGATTACGAATGCTATGTTATTAGGGCTTGAAAATGAAGCAGGTCAAATCAAAGAAAACTTTTTGGCAGACATCATTGCAGTGGATGAAAATCCTTTGAATGCGATCAAAACTCTGGAAAAGGTCGTATTTGTAATGAAGGACGGAAAAGTATATAAAAACGAACAACCGCTTACCGCACAATAGAATCATATAGACAATGAAGCAATATTTAGATTTAGTACAACACGTAATGGAAAACGGTTGTCAAAAAGGAGATCGTACGGGAACCGGGACAAAAAGTGTCTTTGGTTACCAAATGCGTTTTGACTTAAATGAAGGTTTCCCGATGGTAACTACAAAAAAACTACACCTAAAATCCATTATCTACGAATTGCTTTGGTTCTTAAAAGGAGACACAAATATTAAGTATCTTCAAGAAAACGGCGTTAAAATTTGGGATGCTTGGGCTGATGCCAATGGAAATTTAGGGCCTGTTTACGGCCACCAATGGCGCAATTGGAATAGTGAAGAAATTGATCAAATATCGGAATTAATTAAAGAGTTAAAAACGAATCCTAACAGCCGCAGAATGCTGGTTTCAGCATGGAATCCATCGGTTCTGCCTGACACGACAAAATCATTTGACGAAAATGTAAGTAACAATAAAGTTGCCTTGCCGCCTTGTCATGCGTTCTTTCAGTTTTATGTTTCTGGGGGTAAGCTATCTTGTCAGTTGTACCAGCGAAGCGCTGATATTTTTTTAGGAGTTCCTTTTAATATCGCTTCGTATGCGTTACTCACCATGATGATTGCGCAGGTTTGTGATCTAGAACCTGGTGAATTCATTCACACTTTTGGCGATGCACATATCTATAACAACCATTTTGAACAACTGGAATTGCAATTGACCCGTGAGCCAAAACCATTACCAAAAATGATTTTAAATCCCAATATAAAAGACATCTTTGCGTTTGGTTTTGAAGATTTTACCCTTGAAGGCTATGAACCTCATGCCACGATAAAAGGAAGTGTTGCGGTATAAAATAATAAAAAACGGTGTTTAGCTATACTACTAAAACACCGTTTTCATTTCCAGCAAACGCATTCCATTTGAAAGAATCTGCTTCTGGTTCATTGACAAATACTCCGTCGATAACGTATTTGAATTCGTAAGCAGCGTCTTTGGCCACATCAAATACTCCCTTGAAAGTTCCATTTTTTAATTTACTTAAAGCCCCTTCAGCAACATTCCAATTGTTGAAATCACCCACAACAGAAGCATGACTTGCTGCCTTTGCCGCTACCGAAAAAGTAACTTTACAAACTGGCTTTGTTTTTACAAATTGTTTTTTAATCGGCATAACATATTCATTTATAGGTTTATAAAACAAAGTAAATGTAATATATTGAAGTTTCAATGGCTCCTGTGAAGTTTTAATGGAATGCCGTAAACTATGTTAATTTTTGATAAATTCAATAATTTAAAGGATCGTAAATTTACTATTCAAAAATCAGAATACGTTTTCTGTTGAAATAATCCTGAGGCAAAATAGTGACTTTGCAAAATAAATTTTACCTTTATAAACTAAAATCAGAGCGATGGAAAAAGAATTACACGAACAATATGAATATGCAAGACGAAGAATAAAACAAAAGAAACGATTGTATTTTCATTTTGTTCTTTTTGTATTGGGAAGTTTATTGCTATTTGTTGCTCATAATTTCCTTGATAGTACGGTAGTCTCGTATTGGTATCTTTGGGTTATTACAATATGGCTATTCCTTTTTATTTTGCATTTTATAAAAATTTTCATCACGGATCGATTTATGAATAAAGATTGGGAAAGAGAACAAATAGACCGCCTGGTCGCTTTGCAAAAAAAGAAAATAGACCAATTACAGACGCAAGTATCTAACGACGACCCTAAATAATTATGATAGTAATGATTGCGGCCGTAGCCGAGAATAATACGCTAGGAAAAAACAATGAATTAATCTGGCATTTGCCCAACGATTTTAAAAGATTCAAATCACTTACTTCCGGGCATCATATCATAATGGGGAGAAAAACATTTGAAAGTTTTCCCAAACCATTACCAAACAGAACCCACATCATAATCACCCGACAAAAAGAGTATCACGCTGAAGGATGCATAATTGTTGATAGTATTGAAAAAGCACTGGAAGTTTGTCCAAAAGACCAAGACACCTTTATAATTGGTGGCGGCGAAATTTATACTTTGGGACTTCCTTTTACTGATAAAATAGAAATCACACGGGTACATCACTCCTTTGAAGGCGATGCCAGATTCCCTGCGATTAATGAGTCCGAATGGAAAATAATAGTTTCGGAATTTAATGAGAAGGATGAAAAGCATCTTTACGATTATTCCTACCAGACATTCGTTAGGAAATAAAATAAAAAAACATCCTTTTGGGGATGTTTTTTTTTAACCATTGATTAAGAGCAATGACCTAGTCTTGAAACAGTATTTGATAAACTAATATAAAAATTACAAACACTAGTAACACTCCAGAAACGAAGATTATAATGTTTGATGTTTTTTGAGAATACATCTCAAAAAAGCCTTTAATACCAAATACCACGAAGGTACTAAAGACGAAAAAAATTAAAATTTCCAAAAACAAATTTAATCCTAAGAACGTATGATGCGCTTTAACTACAATACTGCCTTGTAAAACAGTATTTTCAAAACAGCTAACAAGAACAAATGAGATAAATAGCGCTAAAAATATCCATTTGATTAGGTTCACTGACTCTTTTTTAATCATTTAATATGGTTCTTTCTTGAATACCAAATTTGCGCAATAAAAATCGGAGATACAATACCCACTTTTAGTGATATTTCAAATAAAAAAAATGATTCTTATTTAACGGACTTAGTCTTATTTAATACGCAAAAAATCATTCCGGCACATAAAACAAAACTTGCTTCTAATTTAAAGAACTCGTTTTTAGTTCATCCCGTTTGTATTATATTTGCATAAAAAAAATGTCAGAAAAGATAACTCCTTATAAAGGTTCTGCCTTAGGTAAAAAAGAACAGGTTGCTCAAATGTTTGACACTATTTCAGGCAACTATGATAAATTGAATCGTGTCATTTCTTTTGGAATTGATATAAAATGGCGTAAAAAAGTTTTGCAGATGGTTGCGAAATCCAATCCAAAAATAATTCTGGATATTGCTACGGGCACCGGAGATTTAGCGATTTTAATGGCACAAACCAATGCTGAAAAAATCATTGGCTTAGACATATCTGCCGGAATGCTGGAAGTTGGCGTCCAAAAAATTGCTGCCAAAAACCTTACTGCTACTATTGAAATGATTTTGGGCGACTCAGAAAACATGCCTTTTGAAGACAATTATTTTGATGCGATTACCGTTGCTTTTGGTGTTCGAAATTTTGAAACGCTGGAAAAAGGATTAGCTGAAATTTTAAGAGTTTTAAAACCAAATGGTGTATTTGTAATTTTAGAAACGTCAGTGCCAGACCAAACGCCTTACAAACAAGGCTATACTTTTTACAGTCAAAACATCCTGCCTTTGATAGGTAAATTATTCTCTAAGGATAACGTTGCCTACGGTTATTTATCTGAATCAGCTGCCGCTTTTCCTTATGGCGAGGCGTTAAACAATATTTTAAGAGAAATTGGGTTTATAGATGTTGTAGCATTACCGCAAACCTTTGGTGTGGCGACCATTTACTCAGCTTCTAAAAAATAACATGAAAAAAATAATTGCCTTACTCTTTTTTGCTTTTATTCTAAACGGATACGCCCAAAAGTCTCGAACTATTTTCAGCAAAGATCCCATTGTTAATTTGGAAAATTTTCAAAAAAAGAAAGTTTATTATGGCTTTTACTTAGGATTCAATTCCTATGATTTTAAAATTGATTATAAAATGAAAGGCCCTGATATACTGGTCAAAAAAACAACCGGTTTCAATGTGGGAATTATTGGTGATGTAAAATTACAGGAATACATTAACTTGCGATTTGAACCTGGATTGTATTACACAAAAAGAGACTTGTATTATCCTAATTTTTCAAACAGTGGCGATGCGCTTAGAGAAGTGAACAGCACGTACATTCATTTTCCTTTATTGTTGAAATTTTCCTCCCTAAGAACGGGCAATATTCGCCCCTATTTAGTGGGAGGATTGTCAGCTACTTTAAACTTATCCAGCAACTCTAAGTTGATGGATGATAATTTGCAGGAACGCTTTCGAGTTAAATCATGGACTACTAATTATGAATTAGGCTTTGGAATTGACCTTTTTTCCGAATATTTTATATTTTCGCCTTCCATAAGAGGTGTTTTTGGACTTAATGACGAACTAATTAGAGACAATGACCCCAGCAGTCCTTGGACAGGAAACATTGAAGCCTTAAAGACCAGAGCCATTTTAATTAATTTTACTTTCCATTAAAAAGTAGTTTGGCCGTTTTAAGTTCTCCCGTAAACTATGACTGCGCGTTGCTATCAGCCTCTACAAAACTCACTTAAGACAATTGCTGTTGCTGCAGCCACATTCAGACTTTCCGTTTTTTGAAGATTCCCAAAACGAGGAATTGTGAGTCGGTTGTGGACCTCATTTTCAAGAGCCGGAGAAATTCCATTAGCTTCATTCCCCATGATAATAATTCCCTGTTGAGGAAGAGTTGCTTTATAAATATTTTCTCCATCCATGAAGGTCCCAAAAATTGGAAGTTTTGTCTGCGCTAAAAAAACATTCAAATCAACATAATTAACATTCACCCGGGCAATGGAGCCCATGGTTGCCTGAACCACTTTTGGATTATACAGATCTACCGTTTCCTTTGAACACAAGACTTGTTGTATCCCAAACCAGTCACACAAACGCAATATAGTCCCTAAATTTCCAGGATCCCGAATAGAATCAAGCGCTAGAATCAAACCGGTTTCAGTAATTGATTTTTCTACTGGCATCTTAAAAACGGCTAAACATGTATTCGGAGTAGCCAATGCTGTAACTTTTTTTAAATCATTTTCTGAAATAATGGTTTTTTTTTCTTGGCTTACCGAATCAAAATCATTTTGGGTGGTAAACAAATGTTCCAATTCAAAATTAGAATCCAATAGTTCCTCAATTCCTTTGACACCTTCGGCAAAAAATAATTTATTGGCTATCCTATATTTTTTTTGCTGCAAACTCGTTATAAGCTTTATTTGGTTTTTACTAACCATAAAATAATGTACTTTTGAATTAAATATTTTAGAACACTTGAAAAAAATTTCTACAAAAATAACTGCATTTATTGTAATTGCAATACTAATTTGCGCTTGTGACGCTGTAAAAAGAGTTCCTGACGGGAAATTGCTGCTTACAAAAAATGAAATCGAGGCCAATGGCAAATCCATTAAGGAGGAAACTATTTTTAATCAGTTGTATCAAAAACCAAACAGTACCTTGCTGGGCTATCGTTTGCGCTTGAACCTTTACAATCTTGCCAATCTAAATCCAGATTCAACCTATCAGGCTAAGTTTGCGAACAATCCCGAAAAATACAAAAGACAATCCAAATGGCTGTCTGAAAAACAAGTCAACAGACTCGGAAAGTCTTTTTTATATTATGGCATCCATAATTTTTTAAAAAAAACAGGAGAGCCTCCTGTAATTATCGACAAAGAAAGAGCTGACAAATCAGTATTGCGATTGAAATATTACTATTTCAACAATGGCTATTTTAATGTAAATGCAAATTACAACATAGACACCCTGAGCCTTAAAAAAGCTAAAATAAAATACGCCATAACGCCCGGAAATGCCTTTTTCCTAGATACTTTAAAAACCACTATTTTAACTCCAGCATTAGACTCTTTATACCAAACCAATAAATCCAATACCTTTCTAAAATCAGGCAATCAATACAAAACAGAAGATTTTGAGAATGAAAAAAACCGAATTACCACTCATTTCAGAAATAACGGAGCCTATTATTTTCAGTCCAACTACGTTACTTTTGATATTGACACGATTAAAAAAGTAAATCAAGCAAATATAAACCTGGTCATTAATAATTATTCGTACCAAGATCAGGATTCTAGCAAAACGGTGCCTTTTAAAATTTATAAAATAAGTGATGTAAATATTTATACGGACTATTCCTCAGAGAATAACAACCGGACTATTACAGATAGTACAACCTACAAAAACTTCAATTTATACAGCCATCAAAAATTAAAATACAAACCTCGCGCGATAACTAACGCCATATTCATTACAAAGGGAGGTTTGTATGCTGATTACAAAACAGTCTTGACCACACGCTACCTGAACAACCTCAAAGTATTCAACTACCCCTCCATACAATATGAAGTTGACAAAAGAGACAGTACTGCACAATCGCTGATCGCTAAAGTATACCTGACTCCCCGCAAAAAATATAGTTTTGGGACTACACTAGATGTTACCCATTCTAACATTCAGGATTTTGGTATCGGATTGAGTGTTTCAGAAACAATCAGAAATGTTTTTAATGGTGCTGAAACACTGGAAATTGCAGCCCGTGGCAATATAGGTTCCTCACAAGATCTTGCCAATCCAAATAATAATTTTTTTAATGTATCCGAGTACGGGTTGGATTTAAAATTAAATATTCCTAGAATTTTCATTCCCTTTAGCACTGAAAAAATCATTCCAAAAAGCATGATTCCCTCCACACTAATCACAGTCGGTTTCGCAAAACAAAGAAATCTGGGGTTAGACAAAGAAAATTTCACGGGAGCACTATCGTACAATTGGACTCCAAAAAGAAACCATACTGCCCGATTTGACCTGTTTAACACCCAGTTTGTTCGCAATCTAAATCCCAATAATTATTTCTTTGTTTACAACTCTTCTTACAGAGCATTGAATGCCATAGGGAAGCAATACAACACCAACCCTAACTACTATAACAATGATATCGATAGGGATTTAGTCATTGAAAGAGGCACAACTGGATTTACCCGTGATGTCTTATCAGGAAATGCGAGTTTCTTAAAACCATTAGAAAGTGCTGATATAGAAAGTGTAAAAAGCATTGAGGAAAGAAGACTCCGACTTACGGAAAACGATTTTATACTCGCTACAAGTTTTACGTTTTCAAAAACAACAAAGAAAGACTTATTAGACAATGATTTTTATCTCTTTAGAACAAAAATAGAATCAGCGGGAACACTATTGTCAGCTTTTGCAAAAACGACAAATCAAAAAGAAAATGTCACCGGTAATTATGAGATATTTAATTTAGAATACTCTGAATACCTAAAAACAGAATTTGAATACATCAAACATTGGGATTTATCTAAAGAAAAGATCTTTGCCTTTCGATCCTTTTTTGGCATTGCAGTCCCATTTGGGAATTCAAATTACATTCCTTTTTCAAGGAGTTATTTTTCTGGGGGCTCAAATGACAACCGAGCCTGGCAACCATACAGCTTAGGTCCCGGGAGTAGCGGAGCTGTAGATGATTTTAATGAAGCCAACATGAAAATTGCCATTAGTGGTGAATTTAGATTTAAAATATTAGGCAATTTAAAAGGGGCCCTTTTTGCTGATGCCGGGAACATTTGGAACGTATTGGATAATGTGGTGGATGAGAAATCAACATTTACCAGTTTCAGCGACTTAAAAGACATTGCATTAGGCACGGGATTCGGCCTTCGATATGACCTGAGTTTTTTTGTAATTCGTTTTGATTTAGGATTTAAAACCTATAATCCTGCCAACGAAACCCGTAAAAGATGGTTTCAAGAATATAATTTTGGAAACTCTGTTTTAAATTTTGGAATAAATTACCCGTTCTAATGCTAAATAATTCTTATTTTTGCAAAACTAAAAACTAAAAAATAACTAAAAAAAACACAATGGCACATACTATTAAACCGGGCGTAGCTACAGGAGATCAAGTACAAGAAATTTTCAATTACGCAAAAGAAAAAGGATTTGCACTTCCGGCAGTAAACGTTACTGGATCAAATACAATCAATGGTGTCCTTGAAACTGCAGCAAAACTTAATGCTCCTGTTATCATTCAGTTTTCTAATGGAGGAGCACAATTTAATGCAGGTAAAGGACTTTCGAATGTTGGTGAAAAAGCAGCTATCGCTGGTGGAATTGCAGGAGCTTTACACATTCACACCATGGCGGAAGCGTATGGAGCAACTGTAATTTTACATACTGACCATTGTGCGAAAAAATTATTACCTTGGATAGACGGCCTATTAGATGCTTCCGAAGCACATTTTGTTAAAACCGGAAAACCATTGTTTTCGTCTCACATGATTGATTTATCTGAAGAGCCTATCGAAGAAAACATCGAAATTTGCAAAGGCTATTTAGAACGAATGAGTAAAATGGGAATGACATTAGAGATCGAACTTGGAATCACAGGTGGTGAAGAAGATGGTGTAGACAACTCTGATGTAGATAGTTCTAAATTATATACACAACCGGAAGAAGTTGCTTACGCATACGAAGAACTTTCAAAAGTAAGTCCACGATTTACAATTGCTGCTGCTTTTGGAAACGTACATGGAGTGTACAAACCCGGAAATGTAAAATTGACTCCAAAAATATTGAAAAATTCTCAGGATTTTGTTCAAAATAAATTCAATACAGGATCTAATCCAGTAGATTTCGTTTTCCACGGTGGTTCTGGTTCTACATTAGAAGAAATAAGAGAAGGGATCAGCTACGGGGTAATAAAAATGAATATCGATACTGATTTGCAATTTGCATTTACAGAAGGAATTCGTGATTACATGGTTAAAAATATTGACTATTTGAAAACTCAAATTGGAAACCCAGAAGGCGCTGATGTTCCAAACAAAAAACATTACGACCCAAGAAAATGGTTGCGTGAAAGTGAAGTTACTTTCAACACAAGACTTGAGCAAGCATTTGCTGACTTGAACAATGTGAATACATTATAAAAATAGTGGTCCGTTTTTAGTGTTCAGATCTCAAATGCTGATAATGGAACACTAAAACTGATTACAAAACACTGAATACCTGATTACTGAACACTGAATACTAAAGAAATGGCTTGGTTTAAAAGAAAAGAAAAAGGGATTACTACCGCTACCGAAGACAAAATGGATATTCCAAAAGGACTTTGGTACAAATCTCCAACCGGAAAAATCATTGATGCCGATGAACTAGCTCGCAACTTATTTGTGAGTCCCGAAGATGGTTTTCATGTCAGAATTGGAAGTGCTGAATATTTTCAAATCTTATTTGACAACAATGAATTTGTTGAATTAGACAAGAATATGACATCTAAAGATCCTTTGCACTTTGTTGATACCAAGAAATATGCAGATCGTTTGAAAGATGTAATGGAAAAAACCAAACTCAAGGATGCAGTACGCACGGGAGTTGGAAAATCAAAAGGTAAAGATTTAGTTATTTGCTGTATGGATTTTGCCTTCATTGGTGGTTCTATGGGTGCAGTTGTAGGTGAAAAAATAGCGAGAGGAATTGATCACGCCATCAAAAACAACATGCCCTTTGTGATGATTTCAAAATCAGGTGGAGCCAGAATGATGGAAGCTGCCTATTCTTTAATGCAATTAGCCAAAACATCTGTTAAGTTAGCACAACTTGCCGAAGCAAAACTGCCTTATATTTCGTTATGCACAGATCCAACAACTGGAGGAACAACTGCTTCCTACGCGATGCTAGGTGACATCAACATATCTGAACCAGGCGCATTAATTGGATTTGCTGGCCCAAGGGTAGTACGAGACACAACTGGTAAAGATTTACCTGAGGGTTTTCAGACTGCTGAGTTTTTACTCGAACATGGCTTCTTAGACTTTATCACACCAAGAAAAGAATTGAAAGACAAGATCAACTTGTACATTGATTTGATTCAGAACAATGATATTCGATAAATAAAATCCCAAGCAATTGGGACTTTATATTTGCGCTACATTCTCTTTATACCAAACAAAACAGCTTCCAAAAAAATATTGGAAGCTGTTTTTTGTTATGCCATTATATTTAAAATTAAGTGTTTACAAAAGAGGATTACTCAAACCTGAGTTTTTTATATCCCGGTACGAATAGCCTCCACCGGATCTAATTTAGAAGCTGCAATTGCAGGTAGAATTCCGGATATTAGACCAATTATAGCCGCTAATCCTGTTCCTAGGACAATATTACCCATACTTAAGACAAACTCGAAGTCTAAGGCTTTTGTTACAATAAGAGTAATAATCCAAACTAAGAGCAATCCTATCAAACCACCAATAACTGATAATATTATCGCTTCAAATAAAAACTGAAATAATATAAACTTGTTTTTGGCTCCCAATGATTTTTGGATCCCAATCAAATTCGTACGCTCTTTTACAGAAACAAACATAATATTAGCAATTCCAAAACCACCTACAAGCAGAGAAAAGCCACTGATAACCCATCCTACAAGATTCATTTGCCCAAGGATACCATCAATAAGGTCAGTAAATCCAGAAAAAACATTAATGAAAAAATTATCTATTTCACCTGCTTTCAATCCCCTAAAGCTTCTTAATTTTTGTGCTATTTCTTCTTTATAAGCTGCCATGTCAGCTCCATTTTCAGGTTTAAAAATAATAACATTTGTCAAAGCAGTATTATTATCCCCGTATAGTTGTCGCACAAAATTGACTGGAATATAAGCTGAGGTGTCATTACTATCCCCAAACAAACCCGCTCCTTGTTTCTTCAAAACCCCAATGACCGTAAAACGATTTCCATACAACCGCACGTTTTTTCCAATGGGTTCTGCATCATCAAAAAGTGATTTTGCAATTTCATTCCCCAAAACAACAACTGTAGCTCCGGAATTGGCTTCGGATTCATTGTAAAATCGTCCGCTTTCAAACTCAAGGCCCTGAATATCTATAAACTCCTGAGAAACAGGAACTATATTGACATCACTAACTGTTTTTGAATCAAATTTAATAGATTCTCTTCTAATAAATATTTGATAGGCCATTTGATCCGTGTTAGTCATTGCACCTTTCATATAGGTGTATTCATCATACTTCACATTAGGAAACTGTTCTCTTTTCCATTGTGGAATTTCCGAAGGCCCGAAAGAAAATTTCATCAAATAAATCGTATTTTTATCTAAACTACTCAAATCTTTAGTGATTTTTCTGTCCAAAGAATCTACAGCAGCGAGTACCGCTATAATAGAAAAAATTCCAATAGTAACGCCTAACAAAGAAAGCAGCGTTCGTAACTTATTGTTGCGCAATGCATTCATCGCAAAGCTAAAACTCTCTTTTAATAATCGAAGGTAAACTAACATACAATCTATTTAGTGTTAAGTAAAATTCTATAAATATTAATCAGAAACCTAATGAAAAATCGTTTCGTTACATTGTGAAAGCGCTATTTTTATGTTTCCCGTTGCAATAGCCGTAAAAATTACAATTATCTCAATTTCAAATGGCTTAATTTTGACATTAAAAAACTATTTTTGCATTTTATAACTATAACTACATAATGAGCACAACTAAAACAATTCAATCTGCATTAATCTCCGTCTTTTCAAAAGAAGGATTAGAACCTATAGTAAGACAACTAAACAGTCAAAATGTTACACTTTATTCTACTGGAGGGACTGAGGATTTTATAAAAAATTTAGGAATTCCCGTAATACCCGTTGAAGATGTGACCTCTTACCCTTCTATTTTGGGTGGAAGAGTAAAAACATTACACCCAAAAGTCTTTGGTGGAATACTAAATCGCCAAGATAATGAGAGTGATGCACAACAAATGCTAGAATTCAACATTCCACAAATTGATTTAGTCATTGTTGACTTATATCCTTTTGAAAAAACGGTTGCTTCAGGAGCAAGTGAAGCAGACATCATTGAAAAAATAGATATTGGTGGTATTTCTTTAATTCGTGCTGCTGCAAAAAACTTCAAGGATACCGTAATTGTGGCTTCGGTAGATCAATACGGCTTGCTTTTAGATTTAATTATCGATCAAAATGGCGCCACAACATTGGAAGACCGAAAATTATTGGCAACAAAAGCATTTCATGTTTCATCGCATTATGACACTGCAATTTTCAATTATTTTAATACTGACGAAACCATTTACAAAGAAAGTATTCCTAACGGTCAAGTGCTGAGATACGGTGAAAACCCACATCAAAAAGGATTTTTCTTTGGAGATTTTGAGGCCATGTTCAACAAAGTGCACGGAAAAGAATTATCATACAATAATTTGTTAGATGTAGATGCGGCTGTAAATTTGATAGCTGAATTCAACAATGACGGCCCTACATTTGCCATATTAAAACACAACAACGCTTGTGGTTTAGCGACACGAACAACTATTACTGAGGCCTATTTAGCCGCATTAGCTTGTGACCCGACATCTGCATTTGGAGGTGTTTTAATTTCCAATACTAAAATTGATGCAGCGACTGCAACAGAGATAAACAAATTATTTTGTGAGGTGGTCATTGCCCCCGAATATGATACTGAGGCCCTGACTATTTTACAAGAAAAGAAAAACCGAATCCTATTAGTTCAGAACGAGGTTGCGTTACCCCAAAAAACGGCACGAACCTGCTTGAACGGACTTTTAATTCAAGAAAGAAATACGGTAACTGACAATAAAGAAGCCTTAAAAACCGTTACCATAACAGCTCCTACTGAACAGGAAATTCAGGATTTAATTTTCGCTTCCAAAATTTGTAAAAACACCAAATCAAACACGATTGTTTTTGCTAAAAACGGAACACTTATTGCATCCGGTACAGGACAAACATCCAGAGTTGATGCCTTAGTACAGGCGATAGAAAAAGCTAAAAATTTTGGATTTGACTTACATGGAGCCTCAATGGCAAGTGATGCATTTTTCCCTTTCCCAGACTGTGTTGAAATAGCTAAAAAAGCAGGTATTACTGCGGTAATTCAGCCAGGCGGATCCATCAAAGACAATTTGAGCATTGACTATTGCAATGAAAATAAACTTGCAATGGTATTTACGGGAACGCGTCATTTTAAACATTAATTTGTTTAACTTTGTGCGTTTCAAATTTATAACATTTTAACCCCAAAAAATTTATGGGATTTTTTGATTTCATGACTGAGGATATCGCGATAGACCTTGGTACCGCTAATACTTTAATCATACATAATGATAAAGTTGTAATAGACAGTCCATCAATTGTTGCCAGAGACAGAGTTTCTGGTAAAATCATTGCTGTGGGCAAAGAAGCCAACTTGATGCAAGGTAAAACACATGAAAACATTAAGACAATACGCCCTTTGAAAGATGGTGTAATTGCTGATTTTGATGCTTCAGAAAAAATGATAAGTATGTTTATCAAAAGCATACCCGCGCTAAAGAAAAGAATGTTTACTCCTGCGTTAAGAATGGTCGTTTGTATTCCCTCTGGCATTACCGAAGTGGAGATGAGAGCCGTAAAAGAATCATGTGAAAGAGTAAACGGTAAAGAAGTATACCTAATACACGAACCTATGGCAGCAGCAATAGGTATTGGTATTGATATTATGCAACCAAAAGGAAACATGATTGTAGATATAGGTGGTGGAACAACTGAAATTGCCGTAATCGCCTTAGGTGGTATTGTTTGTGACAAATCAGTAAAAATAGCTGGCGATGTATTCACAAATGATATCGTATATTATATGCGTACCCAACACAATCTTTTTGTTGGAGAAAGTACAGCTGAAAAAATAAAAATTCAAATTGGCGCAGCAATAGAAGATTTAGAAACACCTCCTGAAGACATGTCCGTTCAAGGTAGAGATTTACTTACTGGTAAACCAAAACAGGTAGAAGTATCGTACCGAGAAATTGCAAAAGCATTAGACAAATCAATTCAAAGAATTGAAGATGCCGTTATGGAAACGTTATCACAAACTCCCCCAGAACTAGCTGCCGATATATACAACACAGGAATCTACCTTGCCGGTGGAGGCTCCATGTTAAGAGGTCTTGACAAGCGAATTTCACAAAAAACTGATTTACCAGTTTACATTGCAGAAGATCCGTTAAGAGCTGTAGTAAGAGGGACAGGAATGGCACTAAAAAACATTGCTAAATTTAAAAGTATTTTAATCAAGTAATTTGTTATAGCTACTCTTGTCAATTTACAGGACTGAGATAGCATCCAGCAACAACTATTAGATTCCAAAATAAAACAGACAGCTATTTATATTATACCGTTAGAAAATGCAGCAAATATTTAATTTTATTTTTAAAAACAGTAATCGGTTACTGTTTTTGCTGCTTTTGGGTATTTCATTATCCCTTACCATTCAATCCCACTCCTTTCACAGAAGTAAAATAATTAGTTCTGCAAATTTTCTAAGCGGAGGTGTCTATGAAAAGGTAAACAACCTTAATGAATATTTGAATTTAAAAACTGAAAATGAAGCACTCGCGCTTGAAAACGCAAAATTAAAGAGTCTTATATTTAACAAAAAAGATACCACTGCAATAAAAAAACTAGACAGTCTAAAAGGGATCGAATCAGGAGATATATTAGTATCTAAGGTAATACACAATTCTTATAGTACTCACGAAAATTATTTAACCTTAAATTCAGGAGAACTAGAAGGTGTGAAACCAGACATGGGCGTTATAAACAGCTTAGGAATTATAGGAATCATAGAAAATACCTCACCTAATTATGCCACTGTAATCAGCATTTTAAATAAGAAATTTCAAATTAATGCTAAAATCAAAAAATCCAATCATTTTGGATCTTTGATATGGAACGGAAAAAGTACTGGCTTTGTACAATTGATAGATGTTCCTAGATTAGCCGCTATTAGAAAAGGAGATACCATTGTAACAGGGGGGCAATCTGTAATATTTCCAGAAAACATCAACATAGGAACTATTGACAAAATAGAAATAGACAATCAGACTAATTATTACACCATAAATGTTAAATTATTTAACGATATGACAAATCTAGGTCACGTTTATATTATAACGCGTAAAGATCGTGAAGAAATTATTAATTTAGAAAAAAGAAATAAGGATGAATAGCGCACTGTTAGTCAATATTTCCCGATTCCTTTTGTTATTAGCAATTCAGATTATCATATTTAATAACATGAATTTTTTTGGGTATATAAGCCCATTTCCTTATGTGTTATTTATCATACTTTATCCCGTAAATGGAAATAAATCAGGACTACTAATTGCTAGTTTTTTACTAGGCCTTATCATGGATATGTTCAGTAATTCTGGAGGAACACATGCGACCGCTTGCTTAGTATTAGCCTACTTTAGACCTTCTGTTTTTAAGTTCTCCTTTGGGTTAAGTTATGAATACCAAACTATAAAACTGAATGATGTATTAACCCCAGAAAGATTTTCTTTTTTATTACTATCGGTTACCATTCATCATTTTACGATGTTTTTGCTGGAAGCTTTTCAATTTAGCTTTATTTTAGATGTCGTATTACGAACTTTATTGAGTACCATATTCACACTCCTTATTTGCATAATTATAATATACCTTATTAAGCCTAATAAAAGATGAGAAAAGCACTATTGCCTTCCCTAATCATTCTTGCTACTTCTTTACTAATATTGCGTATTTTTTATTTGCAAATAGTGGATGACACCTTAAAGTTAAAATCTGAAAATAACGCAATTAAAAAAAAATATGAATATCCTGAAAGAGGCTACATCTATGACCGTAAAGGCGTATTAATGGTTGCGAACCAAGCATCTTATGACATTATGGTCATTCCTAGAGAATTAAAAAACACAGATACTTTAGAACTTTGTCAATTGTTGAAAATTTCAAAAGAAGATTTCATTAAAAGAATTGAAAAAGCTAGAATATATAGTCCGCGGTTACCCTCTGTTTTTTTATCACAATTGAATAAAAGTGAATTTGCAGCTTTTCAAGAAAAAATAAGAAAATATGAAGGTTTTTATTTTCAAAAACGTTCCCTTCGTGATTATGAAGTAAATTTTGGAGCCAATGTTTTTGGGGGCATCACTCAGGTAAATGAAAAACTAGTAGCCAAAAATCCATATTACAATAGCGGTGATTTAATTGGAAGACAGGGAGTTGAAGAAAGCTATGAAGATCTTTTACGCGGGGTAAAAGGGGTTAAATACATTCAAAAAGACAAATACAATAGGGAAATTGGCTCCTATAAAGAAGGGAAATACGACACTATAGCCGTGCAAGGAGAAGATATAAATCTTACTATTGACGCCGAACTTCAAAAATACGGAGAGGAATTGATGATTAATAAAAGAGGCGGAATTGTTGCTATTGAACCTCGCACTGGCGAAATACTAGCACTGGTAACCGCTCCTTCTTATGATCCAGGAATATTGGTAGGAAGACAACGCTCTAAAAACTACACCCAACTATACCATGATTCAATAGCAAAGCCACTGTATGACAGAGGATTACTAGCTGAATATCCGCCAGGATCACCGTTTAAAATTTTAACTGGCTTAGTTGCTCTACAAGAAGGTGTAATAGATGAAAACACAAGCGTATCCTGCAATAATGGTTTTAGTTATGCAAGAGGTCGATTTATGAGATGCCATTGTAGAGGAGGTTCTCTTCAGCTGCACAGAGGTATATATGAATCTTGCAATTCCTATTTTGCCACAGCGTATATGAAGACAATAAACAAATATACAAAACCGTCCACAGCTGTTGATGTTTGGAGCAACCACATAAAAAGCTTTGGACTGGGACAATTTATGGGATATGACTTACCAACAGGTAAAAGAGGAAATATTCCGGATTCTAAAACATACAAACGCATCTATCCAAATGGAGGGTGGAGAAGTACCACGATCGTTTCTAATTCAATAGGACAGGGCGAAGTTCTAATGACACCCATACAACTTGCTAACATGATGGCAACTGTTGCAAATGAAGGTTATTATTACACCCCTCACATCATCAAAAAAATTGAAGGCCACAAAATTGATAAAAAATTCACGACAAAACACACCACTACCATCGACAAAAAACACTTCAAACCCATAATTAGCGGTTTGTTTGATGTGTACAACATGGGGACTGCTAGCGCACTTAAAGTCGAAGGAATAGATATTTGTGGTAAAACCGGTACAGCTGAAAATTTTGCTAAAATTGGAGGCAAAAGAATTCAACTTAAAGATCATTCCATATTTGTAGCTTTTGCACCAAAAGACAATCCGAAAATTGCCATTGCTATCATGGTTGAAAATGGGGGATTTGGATCAACAATAGCGGGACCAATTGCCAGTTTGATGATTGAAAAATACCTAAGACAAAAAATCACAAGGATAGATCTGGAAAAAAGAATACTTGCAACCAGCTTACAAAGTCAATATGCCAAATTAGGTGGACTTTCTGACGCAGTCAAATTGCAATTACGCATTAGCGACTCGCTTTTAAATAAAAGAACAATTCCTGCCGTAAGGATTAAAACAGATACCTCAAAAGTAAAAAAACAAGTTATTTAAATGTAATGAAAAACCAAAGTATCACAAATAATATTGATTGGATAAGCATAATCATCTATGCGGTATTAGTTATTTTGGGCTGGTTAAATATCTATTCCTCCTCTATGTCTTCGATGCAAGACACCTATGAAAAACAACTGATCTTCATCGTATTGACCATTCCATTAATATTCATAATACTCTCGGTTGACGGGAAATTTTATGAGAAATATGCGAGTATCATCTTTGGAGTATCACTACTCACATTAGCCGGGCTGTTTTTATTTGGCAAAACAATTGCTGGTCAACGTTGCTGGTATGCTATTGGAAGCTTCACGATCCAGCCTTCTGAATTTGCAAAAGCAGCCACTTCATTAGCATTAGCCAAATATTTGAGTGACACACAAATTAATTTAAAAGAAGTCAATAGACAAATACAGGCTCTTGCCATAATCTTCCTACCTGTGCTACTCATTTTGCCTCAGCCAGACCCTGGAAGCGCATTGATATACAGCATATTCATCATTGTTTTGTATCGTGAAGGACTTCCGGCTTGGTATGTTTGGACTGGATTTATTACAATTCTTTTATTTGTGTTTACCTTATTATTAGAACCAGAATATGTAATACTTATTGGATTAGCAATTATAATATTGGTTCATTTCAAATCAAGACTGGCAGACCGAAATATTGTTTTGAGCAGTATTATCTTTGCCCTGATTTCTGGATTTGTGCTATCTGTAGATTATGTATTTGACAACCTGTTCAAACAACATCACCGAGATCGTTTTAATATTCTTTTAGGAAAAACTGTTGACCTCAAAGGAATTGGATACAACACCAATCAATCCGAAATAGCCATAGGATCTGGAGGCTGGTTTGGAAAGGGATTCCTAGAAGGAACACAAACCAAAGGTGGTTTTGTACCGGAACAACACACGGATTACATCTTCACAACTGTAGGCGAAGAATGGGGATTTCTGGGTTCTCTGGCTGTAATCGCCCTTTTTGCCTGTTTACTTCTTCGAATAATATACCTTGCCGAAAGACAAAAAACAAAGTTTAGCAGAGTATATGGTTACTGTGTTGCAGGCGTACTTTTTACTCATTTCTTTGTAAACATAGCCATGGTAGCCGGTATTTTCCCCACCATAGGCGTACCCTTACCTTTCTTTTCCTACGGAGGTTCCGGTCTTTGGGGTTTTACAATATTGCTTTTTATATTTATAAAAATGGATGCCAATAAAGTAAATGAATGGTAATTTGACAAATTTAAGACAAAAGTAATCCACGAACCTCACTATGGATTATTACTCTTTGTTTTTGAATCAAAGACCTAAACAATAAATATATTTATCTTATTGTTACATTGAATTGAATCCTAAAGTTATACGTCAATACCAAAATTCAGATGGTAATTTGCAATAAATCCGGTCTTTTTCAGTAACATTTTAGCACACTAAATTGATAGATAAACAGCATTGATTTACTTATCTAGTCTCCTTCACTGAGTTACAAAACTCGAAAAAACAATTACCCAAATAGAAAAACCCTGTACGTTCTTAAGAATGTACAGGGTTTTTCTATTATTATTGACTGAAACTTGCTGAAAAACTACCTAAGATTTCGCTAATTTATCTTTTTTAATTTTAACAGGAATGCTTTTTTTAGAAATTGCTTTTGATTGCAAA
The DNA here is from genome assembly GCF_003970355.1 of Flavobacterium bomense. Taxonomy (NCBI): domain Bacteria; kingdom Pseudomonadati; phylum Bacteroidota; class Flavobacteriia; order Flavobacteriales; family Flavobacteriaceae; genus Flavobacterium; species Flavobacterium bomense. Next base: position 32,533 of record NZ_RYDJ01000009.1, read on the forward strand.
TCTTCTAATACATTCAGTGCTTCCTCAACATAAATATCTTTTGCTAAAGCTTCATGCCATCTTTCTCTTTTTTCTTTTAAAGAAGCGTCTTTATTAATTGCATCTGCTTCATGAGGCAGTGAAGTAAACGTAAGTAGATTTTTGTAATCTACAATTGGTTTGTATTTTTTAGCTTTTTCTTCAATTTCAGATTGTGCGATTTTAAATGTATCAATATTCAAACTATACACATTCTCCTCGCTTCTACTATCAATCCACTTCGCATTCTCTTCAATTAATTGAAACTGTGCATTTTTACTAATACGGTTTTTGCTATTTGTTATCGCCTGATTAAAGTTGTCATTATTAGTCCAAACACTGTAGTCAGCCCGATCAATTTTGTCCCAAGGCATTGCATTATCCATATCGCGCTCTCCCATTTTCAAGTAGGCATAACGATCCGGCATAACGATGTCACTTCGTACCCCATCTAGTTGAGTAGAACCACCGTTGATTCTATAAAATTTTTGTGTGGTGGTCTTAATAGCACCTAAATCCCCAACGGAGCTACTGCGCACAAACTGGTTCAGGTCAATCACATTTTGAACGGTTCCTTTACCGTACGTTTGTTTGCTCCCAATTATAATTCCTCTTTTGTAATCTTGAATTGCAGCTGCTAAGATCTCAGAAGCTGAGGCAGAAAAACTATTCACCATAATTACTAAAGGGCCATCCCATTCTATTTTTTTATCTCGATCGTACAACACTTCTTTTTTTCTTCCTGCTGATTTAATTTGAACAATGGGACCCTGCTCAATAAATAAGCCTGCAATATCTACAACCGTGGATAATGATCCGCCTCCGTCATCGCGAACATCAAGAACAATTCCATCAACACCGGATTGTTTCAGTCGCTCGACTTCAATAGCAACATCTTTACCGGCATCTCTACCGTCTTTATTTTCAAAATCAATATAGAATTTAGGCAAATAAATTATCCCATATTTCATCCCGTTTTTATTCACGATACTTGACTTGGCGTACGTTTCCTCAATTTCAACAATATCTCTGATAATAGAAATAATCTTGATTGTTCCGTCTACTTTTTTAACTGTAAGTCGGACTTCCGAACCTTTTGGTCCTTTAATTTTCTTTACCACATCATCAAGCCGCATCCCAACAACATCAACTGAAACTCCGGAGCCCTGCCCTACTTTCATTATTAAATCTCCTGCTTCCAGTTGTTTCCCTCTCCATGCGGGACCACCGGAAATAAGTTCCGAAATCTCAGTTAAATCATTTTTCTTTTGGAGACGGGCACCAATTCCCTCTAACTTTCCGCTTATACTTACATCAAATCGTTCTTTTTCTTCGGCAGCAAAATAATTCGTGTGCGGATCAAAACGAGCCGTAATAGAATTTATATACACAGAAAACCAATCATTTCTATCCAAATCTTTTATAAACCCAAAATATTCATCTAATGATTTTCCAGAATTTCTTCTGGTTTCTTTTTCTAATTCTTCAAAAGTCTTTGGTTTATCTGGGGTTACCGTGCTGTCCTTTGCTGTTTCTTTAGAAAGTTCTTCTTTTAATTTTTCCTCTTTTTTCAGTATTGCAGCATCCAGTTTTGCCTCATTAGTCTTGTTTTCTTGTAAAGCCAAACGATCTACCAGAGAAGAAAGAGTTGATAATTTAATTTGCTTACGCCATTTATCCTTTAATTCACTTGCACTCTTAGCATAGGGAGCCTTTTCATAATCTATATTAAAGCTTTCATCAACAGAATAATCAAAAGGCTCACTCAAGACATCCTTATAAATCTTTTTACTCTCTTCCATTCTTTTCATCAAACGATCATAGGTAAGATTAAAAAAAGACAAGTCTTTATTCAACAACTGATCGTCTAACAACAACTCAAATTTCGAAAATTCATCGATATCGGATTGCAGGAAAAAACGTTTAGATGGATCTAAAGCCTCAATATAATCTTTATAGATTCCTTTTGAAAAAGTATCGTTAATATCGGCAGGACTGTAATGTCCCTTCTGGATTACAAAAGTCAATAACTCTAAGAGCAATTTATCTTTTTCAGGGTCGTTCTCTTTTGATGCATTATATTTAAAAGCAAACAATGTTAACGAAAGGCATACAACAACAAGTATGATTTTATAATTTCTTTTCATAAAGCTAAGAATTGTATTCATGAATTTTTAATCTAAATTATGGTAAAAACTATGCCAACCGCAGCAGTAGCCCCATAAATTTTTGTTAAAGATATAAATTGTTTTTATTATTTTAAGTTAAATCAACCAACATAACCTATTTTTATATTTTGTTTAGTGATTTCATTCAGGGGGATTACATATACTCCGAAAATCAAAAATAATCAATCTTTTTACAAACAGATATAATGAAAAAAACAAGACCTTTAATTCTAATAACGAATGACGACGGAATTTCGGCACCGGGACTTCGAGCCTTAATTGCCGTTATGGCAGAAATAGGCGAAATCGTCGTGGTTGCTCCTGACAATCCACAAAGTGCCATGGGGCATGCCATTACCATAAACAGCATGTTGTATTTGAATAAAATCTCTAAAGATAGTGATCCATTTTTAGAGTACAGCTGCTCCGGAACTCCAGTGGACTGTGTGAAACTGGCTGTAAATGAAATCCTAAAAAGAAAACCAGATTTATGTGTTTCCGGTGTCAATCATGGTTCAAATTCATCCATAAATGTAATTTACTCCGGAACCATGAGTGCGGCAGTCGAGGCAGGAATAGAGGAAATTCCAGCTATAGGCTTCTCTCTTTTAGATTATGACTGGAACGCCAATTTTGAAACGATCAAAACCTTTATACGCAAAATCTCTTTAGAAGTTTTAGAAAATGGACTTCCAGAAGGGGTCGTTTTAAATGTTAATTTCCCAAAATTAAACGAAAAGGACATCAAAGGAATTCGTATTTGTCGCCAAGCCAAAGCACTTTGGGTAGAAAAATTTGATAAAAGAAAAACACCGCAAGGAAGGGATTACTATTGGCTGGCAGGAGAATTTGTCAATCAGGACAAAGGCGAAGACACAGACGAATGGGCGCTCGAAAATGGATACATATCAGTTGTTCCAGTTCAATTTGACTTGACAGCACATCATGCCATACAGCAACTTAATACCTGGAAATGGAATGAATAAGAACGATTTAGTCTGGGGGATTTTGGTAGGATTTCTCACTACACTAGTTGGTTGCTATCTCTTTATTACCTTTTTTACTGACTTCCAGTTTATCATTGGAATTCAGATCATAAAAGCGCAGGGAAATTTAGGAAAAATCATCACACTGGGATCCATCCTTACGTTGATAGCCTTTGGCATTCTGCTAAAAATGAATAAAGAAATGATGGCGCGTGGTGTCGTATTGGCCATCATACTAATGACAGTACTCACTTTGTTTATTTAAGAAGGCTTATTAGTTTACCTTTGTAAATTGACATACCATTTATAACAGACCTGAATTTATAAATTTAAATGCTGAATTTATACCTTTCTAATCCAACAAACATGAAATACTACATTATAGCAGGGGAAGCTTCAGGCGATTTGCATGGTTCCAATTTAATGAAAGCACTTTATAAAAAAGATCCTAAAGCTGACATTCGGTTTTGGGGAGGCGATTTAATGAATACAACAGGCGGAACCTTAGTAAAACATTACCGAGAATTAGCTTTTATGGGCTTTATTGAGGTAATTTTTAATTTGAAAACTATTTTAAGCAACATCAAAGTCTGCAAAAAAGACATTCTTGAATTTCAGCCGGACATTCTTATTTTCATTGATTATCCTGGTTTTAATTTACGGATTGCAAAATGGGCAAAAGCGTTAGGAATGAAAACGCACTACTACATTTCTCCACAAATTTGGGCTTGGAAAGAAAGCAGAATTACAGCTATCAAGCGTGATATTGATAAAATGTATGTGATTTTGCCTTTCGAAAAAAAATTCTATGAAGACAAACACCATTTTCCGGTAGAATTTGTCGGGCATCCACTGATTGATGCCATCCACAACCAACCCGAAGTTGATTCAATCCTTTTTAGAACAGAAAACCAATTAAACGACAAACCGATAATTGCAATTTTACCCGGTAGCCGAAAACAGGAAATAACTAAAATGTTATCAGTCATGCTCAGTGTGGCAAATGATTTTCCAGACTATCAGTTCGTGATTGCAGGGGCGCCAAGTCAGGAATTTTCTTTCTATAAAGAATTCATCACTCAAGAAAACATTAAATTCATTTCTAATAAAACCTATGATTTACTGCGTAATGCAACAGCTGCATTAGTAACCTCAGGAACGGCAACACTGGAAACAGCGCTTTTCAAAGTGCCGGAAGTAGTTTGCTACAAAGGCAGCTGGGCTTCCTACCAAATTGCTAAACGAATTATTACCCTGAAATACATCTCATTAGTCAACTTAATTATGGATGAGGAGGTGGTGACCGAACTAATTCAAGAGCAATGCAATCCAAAACGCATTCGAGAAGAACTCAAAAAGATATTAGAAATCAACCACCGCAATACTCTTTTAGAAAAATATGCGTTATTAGAACAGCAATTAGGTGGCATTGGCGCTAGTGAAAAAACAGCAAAACTCATCGTGTCTGATTTACTGTAGATTATCTCTTATTTATAAATAGCTCCCTTTACAAAAAAATTACACTCTTTTGAAACATTTTCTATTTCTTGTATTGGTTCTTACCTTTTTTACGGCTTGTAAATCAACTTCCCCGATAACCAACTCGAAAAAAGCAGACCCAAAAGAGCAATCCATTCAATCCGAAAAAAGGAAAGCACAACGTCTGGTCGAACAATTAATCGATGCTGCTGCTGAAAATATTGGTGTGAAATACAGGTATGGCGGGACAACAAAATCAGGTTTTGACTGTTCCGGCTTGATGGTCAACATCTTTGATTCAAATGAAATAAGTCTGCCTCGCACCTCGATTCAACAATCAAAACACGGTATTATTTTAGATCATGAACAAGAAAAAGCTAAAAAAGGGGATCTGATATTCTTTAAAACCAATAGAAACCGACAAATAAACCACGTAGGAATAGTCATTGAAGTCAATGAAGACGAGATAAAATTCATTCATGCGTCGACCTCAAGAGGCGTTCTGATTTCCTCCACAAAAGAAGTGTATTACAAAACCAGATTTGCTCAACTCAACAGGGTTTTATAGCTCGAGTTCTTCATTACTAATCCCTGTGTTTCTATTTCAACCTATTTTCAAAAAAAATAAATTCGTTACGTACTAAAAATATGTACTTTAGAGTCATGAAAGTACTACAATTTCCTTTGGCAAGAATAACAATTGGGTTTGTTTCAGGACTTCTTTTCGCTTTTTACCTGCATCCTCCATTAGCAGCAGTCATTGTTATACTTTTAACCGCTATGAGTCTCTTTGGGGTGTTGTTTTTTTTATCCAAAAAAAGCAACACCCGTACCGCTTATTTTGGTATTGCCACTTATTTTTTGTCTTTTATCATTGGAACCACTACACAAGTAACCCACACGGATTATTTTCAAAAGGACAACTACACCCACAATACAAATGCTTTTGAGCAGCCTCATTCTATTTCTGTTGTTGTTAGAGAAAAGCTGAAAAGCTCCTTATTTAGCGACCGTTATATAGTCCTTGTCAACCATATTAATGAAAAAGAACAGTCTGGCCGATTGCTCCTTAACGTTCAAAAAAATCATTTAAACCCCGTATTTGCAGCAGGAACCCCTTTGCTAATCAAAGGCACGTTGTCAAGGAATAAACAACCTATGAATCCGAATCAATTTGACTACGGCAAATACCTTGAAAACAAACAAATCTATGCACAACTGTTTGCTGCTGGTGATGAAATAAAAATTGGAAATAAAACAGCGAAAAATATCTGGTACTATTCTTCAAAATTGAGAACGCGAATTATTCGGAATTTAGAAAAAAACAACTTCAATAAAACGGAATTGAATGTTGCCATTGCTCTGATCATGGGGCAACAACAAGATATTTCACCTGATATCATACGGGATTACCAGTATGCGGGAGCCGTACATATTTTATCCGTTTCAGGACTGCATATTGGCTTCATTTTGCTTTTTGTAACTTATATTCTAAAGCCGATTCCAAATACAAAAAAAGGCTCGTTCCTTAAACTACTCCTTATTCTGGCATCTTTGTCTATTTTTGGTATAATTGCAGGTTTAGCACCATCAGTAGTTCGCTCGGTGACTATGTTTTCCTTTGTGGCTATTGGGAATCATCTGCGCAGAAGCGTCAATATTTACCATACTTTATTAGTTTCTGTGTTATTGATTTTGTTTTTTGAGCCTTCGTTTCTATTTGACGTTGGTTTTCAGTTGAGTTACATTGCTTTGTTTTTCATTATTTGGCTGCAACCTCTTTTGGCCTCTGTGTGGCAACCAGAAAACAAAGCTTCAAAATACGTCTGGAACATTCTCACCGTTTCCTTGGCGGCGCAAATAGGTACTTTACCCCTGAGTATTTATTATTTTCATCAGTTTCCGGGTTTGTTTTTTGTGACCAATCTAATCATTATTCCAGTACTGAGTTTCATAATGATAGTAGGCGTTTTGGTAATGATTTTGGCCGCATTTGACCTTATTCCGGTTTTTCTCTCCCACCTGCTGGAAACCAGTATTTACTATTTAAACAAGATTATCAACGCAATAGCTTCGATAGAACAGTTTATAATTCAAGATATTCCGCTTAATTTATACCTGTTACTCAGCAGTTATTTAGCTCTAATAAGCCTTGTCATTTGGTTTAAAAAACCTACTTTCCACAAATTAGCAATCGCTTTAACTTGTATTATAGTTGTGCAATTTTCTTGTTTTACAACCCATTGGAACGTGCAAAACGAGCAGGAATTTATTGTTTTCAACAGCCGAAAGAATACCTTGATCACTGAACGAAATGGAGTAAATATCATTGTTTACGCCAATGACAGTCTTTTAAAAACGGCACAAGAAAACAGTCTTATAAAATCCTATCGCATTGGAAACCTGAGCACTTTACGACAGAAAAAAGAACTCCGAAATTTCCTGTATTTTAAAGGCGAAAAAATATTTATTGTAGACCATTCCGGAGTGTATCCCAAAAACATCAATCCGGATGTTATTATATTGACACAATCCTCTAAAATAAATATGGACCGCTTACTCCAAATAATGAAGCCAAAATTAGTTGTGGCTGATGCGTCCAACTTTAAATCCATACAAAAACAATGGAAAGCCAGTTGCGAGAAACAGAAAATCCCTTTTCACGCAACAGGCGAAAAGGGATTTTATAAATTGAATTAATATTTTATTTTTTCAAAAAACCATTTGCAACTGCTAACCAGGCTGCTGGTCCGCCGGCTACATACCCCGTACTGCCAATACCTTCAAAATTGACTTTCCCTTCTTTTGTAGTACCATTTGCGAGTATAATAGTTGGAAACCCTTGTATGCCAAAAATTTGTTGTAATTCATTATTCTGCTTTTTTACCTCTTCAGTCTGTGGTACTCGTCTTGGATAATCTAATTCGACCAAAACGACATTTTCTTTTGCCCAAGCTGCAAATTCAGGAGTCTTCAAGACCTCTTTTTGTAACCGGATGCACCAACCACACCAATCGCTTCCGGTAAAAAACATTAATAATGGTTTTTTAGTTAAGGCTGAAACTTCCAGAGCCTTATTGACATTAGTCTCCCACACTAATTCTTGTGCTTCAGCAGCAAATGAACCAACTAACAATAACAACGTTATTATACCTTTCTTCATATCTATATTATTTACGGTGGACAAATCAAAAATGATGCCTAAAATTTATCGAACACCATGCATTAATTTCTTAATTATTGGAGTCATCAAAACAGAGAACAAAGCAACTACAATAGAGATAATAGTCAACATCCAAAAGAAGTAACTCAATCCGTGTTCATTGGCGATTTTATCTATATTTTCACCAAACATACCTGCACCTTTCATACCAATTGCTACTGCTAAGTACCAAACTCCAAACATAAAGGCAATCATACGGGCAGGAACTAATTTACTTACATACGACAATCCTACCGGTGAGATACACAGCTCAGCCATTGTATGGAAAAGATAAACTAAAATCAACCAGATCATACTTACTGAAGCTGTTTTTGCACCCGCTTCGATTCCGCTTGCCCCAAAAGCGACACAAGCCATACCAAGCGCTAGCAATGCCATTCCGATTCCGTATTTTAAATTTGCAGAAGGATTGTATTTACTTTCCCACCATTTTGAAAACAATGGAGCCAAAGAGATAATGAATAACGAGTTTAAAGTAGAAAACCAAGTGGCAGGAACTTCTGTCAATGCAGTAGTTACTTTATCAATTTTCAATGCTTGCAATGTTGAATCTGATAAAGTAAGATAACCCGCAGTGTAATAATCTTTAGTCAACATCCATAGTGCTATTCCCCAAATAATTATAAAACTGACACTAAGGATCATATTTGCAACAGCATAAAGTTTAAATGTTTGCTTAAATAATAAAATTAAAACCCCGGTAATAATAACCAACGGTAAAATAGTAATTAACGAATTAATCACTAAAAACACCACACTCCAATTGCCTGTTAAAACACGATCCGTATAATCACTGGCAAAAATGGTCAAACTATTTGGTGACTGCTCAAAAATTGCCCAAAAGAAAATGGTAAGAAAGGCAAAAAAGGTAACTGCTATTAATTTTTCTTTAGTAATTTTAGAATATTGAGTAAATCTATAGATTAACAATAAAATAAATACAAGTAGAGCTGAAACAATTGCAATCGCATTTCCATTAGGACCTAAGAAAGAAAAAATATTTATTTTGCCCCCGGATATTTTTGAAGCAGGATCATTTATAAGCCATAATAATGCTAATATAGAAGAGAAGGCTATTGCTGCCAATTGTATTGGCGAAAAAGGATTTCTTTTGTCAGTATCTAATGCTTCTGCTTTCGCTTTGCTTTCTTTATTTGGTTTTAAACCAATATCTCCAAAGATATCCTGAGACAGCCAAAACTGCAACATTCCAAAGAACATAAAAATTCCGGCTAAACCAAAACCGTAAGTCCAACCCACTTTTTCTCCTAAATAACCGCAAAGTAAAATCCCAAAGAACGCTCCGGCATTAACTCCCATATAAAACAAAGTGTACGCGCCATCTTTCTTTTCAGGACGGTCTTTGTACATTTCAGATACGATAGAGGTCATGTTGGGTTTGAAAAAACCATTCCCAAAAACCAACAATACTAATCCTAAATAAATAGAAAATTCTGTTTCAACAGCCATAGAAGCATGCCCTAAAGTCATTAAGCTTGCCCCAACAACAACAGCCCATCTAAAACCAATTACTTTATCCGCAAAATACCCCCCTAACATTGTGGACAAATAAACCAATCCTACATAGGATCCAAATAAGGCAGAAGCATTTTCGCGAGTCCATTCCCAACCACCATCTGTAAAGGAAGCGGTTAAAAATAATATCAACAAAGAACGCATTCCGTAGAATGAAAATCGTTCCCACATTTCTGTGAAAAACAAAACGAACAATCCCGCAGGATGTCCTAAAACGGTATTCTTAAAAAATTGATCTGTTGTATTTTCACTCATCCTATTAATTGTTTAATTCCTTATCAACTCCGTGCATTAATTTTTTGATTACTGGTGAAAGCAGCAGTAAAACAACCCCAAAACCAAGACCCGTATAAAATAAATATTCAAAAAGCACTAAATAACTCTGCTTTGCTAAATTTAAATCAGGGGCTGTACCATTTGAGGTGTCTACCGAAGCAATATTTGCTAAAATAGACGCAATAAATTCAGAACTGGCTGTTGCCAAAAACCAAACGCCCATCATGAACCCAACGATTTTTGCCGGAGATAATTTAGTTACTGCAGAAAGTCCTACTGGTGACAAACTCAATTCTCCACAAGTATGTAAAAAATAAGCCAATATTAGCCAAATCGCTGCTACTTTTCCAGCACCAGAAAGGTTTATTCCCATCACTAATGCTCCAAAGCCTAGTCCTACTAATGCTAATGCTAATGCAAATTTTACAGCTGTATTCGGATTGTATTTCCCTAATTTCGGCCAAATCCAAGCAAAGACAGGCGCTAGCAATATTATAAACAAGGCATTAAAACTTAAGAACTGCCCGGCAGAAACTTCATAACCAAATATAGTTCGGTCTAAAATCCGGTCAGCAAATAAATTCATGGAAGTATACGCTTGTTCAAACAATGCCCAGAAGACAATAGTAAATACGATCAGAATAGTTAACGCAATCAACTGATCACGTGCTTTACCATCGAGTTGTGTAGCTGCGTAATAAACAATATAAATAAAAGAAATTCCACCCGCAATTTTTAAAGCCCATGAAACTGCATCGTGATTTTGGACCATTTGCCAAAACAATACCGTTGACAAAACACTTCCAATATAAATCAACCACTCATTTTTAAATCCAAACAATTTGTTTTCTAGGAAAGAAGGGTTGTTTGATTCTCCTTTTCCCATCAATAATTTTCTGCCGGAAATAAAAGTCAATAGTCCAAAAAACATTCCGACACCAGCTGCACCAAAACCATAACTCCAACCGTACGTTTCGCCCAACCAAACACATATTAGCGTAGCCATAAAAGATCCTAAGTTGATTCCCATATAAAACAACGTGAATCCAGAATCTCTTCGTTTATCGCCTTTTTCATATAATTCTCCCACTAATGAAGAGATATTGGCTTTAAGAAAACCAACCCCGACAATGATTAACGATAATGAAAAGTAAAATATTTGCAAGGCGGTTTCGTCCCGTGTAATTGCGCCGGTAATGGATTGTGTGGCAGCATTTCCTTCATAAGCCATTCCTATATGACCCAACACCAACATAATCCCACCAAAAACAATGGCTTTTCTAAATCCCAGATATTTATCAGCAATAAAACCTCCTAACACTGGAACGGCATACACTAAAGCAGCGTAACTACCAATTAATAAATTCCCCGAAGTATCCGAAAACAAATGGTACTTTGTCAGATAAAAAATCAACAAGGCTTTCATTCCATAAAAGGAGAAGCGCTCCCACATTTCGGTAAAAAACAATATAAAAAGCGCTTTTGGATGTCCAAAAAAATCTTTTTTAATCAATGCGTCGTTCGTCATAAAGCGCTGTTATAAATTTTCTTTGATGAAATTAGTCATTTTTGTGTACAATTGAATTCTGGTTTTCCCACCATAAATTCCGTGATTATTGTCCGGGTAAATTTGGGAATCAAATTGTTTATTAGCCTGAATCAACGCTTCCATCATCTGCATGGAGTTTTGAACGTGAACATTATCATCTCCTGAACCGTGTATCAAAAGGAATTTCCCTTTCAATTTATCTACATGATTTATTGGGGAATTATCATCGTATCCGCTAGCATTTTCTTGTGGGGTCTGCATGTAGCGTTCCGTGTACACACTGTCATAAAAACGCCAGTTCGTCACAGGAGCTACAGCAATTGCCATTTTGAACGTATCATTTCCTTTCATGATGCAATTAGACGCCATAAAACCACCATACGACCAGCCAAATATACCAATTCTAGCCTTATCAACAAATGCGTAATTTCCTATTACTTTCGCAGCATCAATTTGATCTTCTACTTCGTATTTCCCTAATTGCAGTTGGGTTACTTTTTTGAAATCAGCTCCTTTAAAGCCAGTTCCGCGCCCGTCAACACAAGCTACAATGTATCCTTGTTGCGACAACATCATAAACCAATATTCATTAGAACTTCCCCATCCGTTCACAACCTGCTGAGAACCTGGACCAGAATACTGAATCATAAAAACAGGATATTTTTTAGTTGGGTCAAAATCTTTTGGTTTAATCATCCAAGCATTGAGCTCATTCCCTTTTGCTGTCTTTAAAACAAAAAACTCTTTAGCCGGTAAATCATAGTTTTTTAGCTTTGTTGCCAAATTTTCATTGTTTTCAATAACTTGAACTTGTTTTCCAGCCTTGGCCTCGTTCAATGTATACGTCGGAGGTAGAGACGCACTAGAAAACGTATTGATGTAGTATTGGAAATTCGGACTGAATGTTGCCGCATTAGTTCCTGTATTTTGTGACAAACGGACTTTGTTTTTTCCGTCAAGACCTATTCTATAAACATCTCTGTTAATAGATCCGTTTTCTACCGACTGATAGAAAACTGTATTTGTTTTTTCGTCTAAACCGTAATAATTCGTCACTTCCCATTTTCCTTTGGTCAGTTGGTTTTTCAATTTTCCATTTTTATCATATAAATAAATATGATTGAAACCGTCTTTTTCGCTGGTCCAAATAAAACTGTTGTCTTTCAAGAAAGTCAAGTTATCTGTCACATCAACGTAGGCTTTGTCTTTTTCGTTCAAAACTACTTTTACAGCTCCTGAATTTCCATCGATAAACAACAAATCCAAATTGTTTTGGTGGCGATTCAATACCTGTGCTGATAGTGTATTCTCATCATTTGTCCATTTCATTCTGGCAATATAAAAATCGTTATAATTCCCAAGATTTATGTTTTTTACTGCATTCAAATTTACATCATAAATATGTAAAGAAACTAGAGCATTCTTCTCCCCGGCTTTTGGATATTTGAACGTTTGCATCGTTGGGTACAAGTCTTTTCCAAACATTGACATTGAAAATTCCGGAACCTGACTTTCGTCAAAACGTATGTAGGCTACTTTTTTGCTGTCAGCACTCCAGTCAAAAGCCTTTACAAAAGCAAATTCTTCTTCGTAAACCCAATCCGTAATACCATTAATAATACTGTTTTTTTGTCCGTCTGTAGTTATTGGAGTTGATTTATCAGCAGCTAAATCATGTACATACAGATTATTTTCTTTGGCGTATGCAATCTTTTTCCCATCAGGTGAAAAAGTAGGCTCCTGAACGGGAGAATCGAATAGTTTTCTTAATTTCTTATTGGCAATGTCATATAAATAGTAATCCGCTGTAAAGGAGTGGCGGAAGATTTGATTGGTATTGCAAGCCAATAGAATCATTTTTTCTGAAGCGTCAAACGTATAACTGTCAATCCCTCCTGATAATTCGGCGTACGATTTTGTATCTATTAATGTGGACACTTTTTTTAAAGTTGCAAAATCATACAAATCAATCTGCATGCTTCTGGACTGTCTGTCGGTATTCAAAACCGTATATTGATTTGTGTTTTTCAACGACTGCAATTCATCCATGCCTTGCGCCCGAAAAGTGCCGTTATAAATGGCATCAATGGTGATTTTTTGCTGCCCTGCAACTGCAAAACAAACGAATAAAAATAATGCAATAATTTTTCTTGAATACATGATATTTATTTAAATATAAAAACCGTCAATTTTAGTGAAAAATTTACAATAATTTCACATTATATGTGTTAAATCTTAAAAACAATATTTTAAACCCCCTTTTATTGAGGATAATAGGATTGCTACTAAAACGGCTAAAACCGTATATTTGCATTTAATTATACTATAATCAATTGAAAATGAATAAGGCCATTAGCGGATTTTCTAAACTATCCAAAGAAGAAAAAATTAAATGGATTGCCGATCAATATTTTTCAACACCCACAGAAGCCATCGCCTTGCTGAAAAACTACTGGAATTCTGATGAAAAAATACAGAAATTACACGATGAATTCATCGAAAACACGATAACCAATTTCTACATACCGCTTGGAGTTGCTCCTAATTTCCTGATTAATGGAAAATACAGCACGATTCCCATGGCTATTGAAGAAAGTTCTGTGGTTGCCGCTGCCGCAAAAGCTGCTAAATTTTGGTCTACGCGTGGCGGATTTAAAGCAACCGTAATCAATACTGAAAAAATTGGTCAGGTTCATTTTATTTATAAAGGTGATGTTTCAAAATTGAATTTGTTTTTTGTCCAACACAAAAATAAATTCTTTTCAGAAACCGAGTCGATTACCACAAATATGCAAAAACGTGGTGGCGGAATTTTAGATATTATTTTAAAAGACAAAACCGATTTATTGCCCCATTATTTTCAGCTGCATGCCACTTTTGAAACCAAAGACAGCATGGGCGCTAATTTTATCAATTCGTGTCTGGAACAGTTTGCTAAAACCTTAAAAGAAGAGGTCCAAAACTATAGTCTATTCACCGAATCAGAAAAAGAGATTGAAGTAGTAATGAGTATCCTTTCGAATTACGTTCCTAATTGTATCGTAAGAGCCGAAGTTTCTTGTCCGATTGCTGACTTGGAAGAAAAACACATTTTAAATCCTCAAGAATTTGCAGAGAAATTTGTGCAAGCCGTACAAATCGCCGAAGTCGAGCCGTACAGAGCCGTTACGCATAACAAAGGAATCATGAACGGAGTAGATGCGGTAGTTTTGGCAACTGGGAATGATTTCCGCGCTGTCGAAGCCGGAATTCATGCCTATGCATCGCGAAACGGAAAATACTCCAGTCTTTCCCATGCCAAAATAGAAAATGGTATTTTTACTTTTTGGCTAGAAATCCCTTTAGCAGTAGGAACGGTTGGTGGTTTGACTTCCTTACATCCATTGGTAAAATTATCATTGGAAATGTTAGAGAAACCATCTGCCAAGGAATTAATGCAGTTTGTAGCCGTAGCCGGTTTAGCCCAAAACTTTGCCGCATTGCGTTCTTTGACTACCACAGGAATTCAGGAAGGACACATGAAAATGCATTTGAACAACATCATCAATCAGCTTAAAGCCACTGATGAAGAGCGCATTTTAATCCTGAAATATTTTAAAAAAAATCCCGTTTCGCATAGCGCTGTGGTCACCTATATTGAAAGTTTAAGAAAATAATTTTATCTTGAAGCAACAAAGAATAAGGTTGCTTCGTTCCTCGCAAAGACAATGAAGAAAACATTTTACAGTAACGGAAAACTTTTAATCACAGGTGAATATCTGGTTCTTGATGGTGCCAAAGCGTTTGCATTACCAACAAAAATGGGGCAAAACCTCATTATAGAAAAGGGAAATAATAAGGAAATCATCTGGAAAAGTTATGATGCAGATGGAAGTATTTGGTTTGAAGACACCCTTTTATTTTCTGATATTTCAAAGGAAGTTCAAACTAAAAATGAATCGGTCAAGGCTACACTTAAGATTATTTTGCACGAGGCATTCAAATTAAATCCGGGTTTCATTTTAAATTCAGAGGGATACACAATCACGACTGAACTTAGCTTTCCCAAAAGCTGGGGTTTGGGCACGTCATCGACTTTGATAAACAACATTGCTCAGTGGTTAGACATCGATGCTTTTACATTACTTAAAAACAGTTTTGGAGGTAGTGGTTATGATATTGCCTGTGCACAAAACGACACCCCTATTGTCTATCATTTGGAAAAAGGTACTCCTATTGTTGAAAAAGTATCTTTTAATCCGGATTTTACTAACAATCTTTACTTTGTCTATCTGAATAAAAAGCAAAGCAGCAAAAGCGCAATAACAGCCTACGATATGAATAAAAAGAATAATCTCCCGAGAACGATTGCTTTAAATGACGTGATAACCTCTGAAGTTTTGAATGCGACTACAATTCAATCTTTTGCTGCAGCACTACAAAAACACGAAGTACAAATGAGTATTGTTCTGGAAACACAAACGATAAAAGAGTCTTTGTTTGCTGATTTTAATGGCGTGATAAAAAGCCTGGGAGCTTGGGGAGGAGATTTTGTAATGGCGATTACAACTGAAAATCCAACTGACTATTTTGTTTCAAAAGGTTATGAAACTATAATTTCTTATAAAGACATAATTCTATAAACAAAAAAATCCCGTTTAGTTTTATACCAAAAGGGATTTTTAATTTATCCTGATAGACTAAAAAGTATAGCCAATCCTTAAATGTAAATCAGCAGCGGTTTCCCACTCCTGTGCTTCAAAATAGTATCTTTTACCTAAACCAATTCCTAATTCATAATTAAAATTACTTTCAGAAATCGATCTTCGGATTCCCCATTTTGGAATTAACGTCATTTGATTAGATACATTTACATTATCTCTATTAGAAATAACAAACCAATCGGGATAATAATTAATCCCAAGTGTCAAAAAATTGGCACTGTTATTTTTGATAATTTTTCCTGTAGCCTCTCTTTTTACAATATTGTAATACCATCTTGGCTCTAAACCTAATTTGGGTGTTAATGCATAAATTGTTTTTCCGACAAAATCTCCACCACGTACACCACCATCAAAACCTATTTCTGACCTAAGCACTAATTGGTTCGACAATCTTGATTCATGATTTATCCAAAGGCCAAAAAAACCAGCTTGAACATTATAAATAGATTTTTCTAAACCCTCGTTTTGCGCACTAGCTACGTCACAAAAGAGTAGCAACATAAATAAATAAATTATTTTTCTCATTTTTTTGTTTTTAGTTAAAAAATTATTCCAAACGATAAGCCAAAGGCTGTAATCTTATAATTCCCTTCGTTTTGGTGCTTTATTAATTCTATGTCTTTAGACTTTTTAAACAAGTCAACATAGTATGAAATCTTCTCATTATCGGCAAAAATTAATCCGACACCTAATTTAGATGAAGTTCCATTCCCATCAAATGAATCTGACCATTTTATATTTTTACCGGTTTGCAAATAAGCAAATAAGCAATTATCTCTGTCTTGATTAGAAAAAACTCTTATATCTAAAAGGATTGGAGTTGACAAAAACGTTTCTTTTATGTTATAATCAATACTAATTCCTGTAGAAAGTGCTATAAAATCCCAAAAAACTAATCCATGAATCGTGTTCAAATCAAAACTAGAACCGTCTGATTTCTTTTCATCATCTTTTCCGAATTTTGAAAAATAACTTTCTGTATTTTTTGTAATAGAAAGGGATGTCATATTTAAATAGCTAACAGTGGATTCCATTTTGTCTTGTGACAAGAGAAAATTATATTGAATTAAAAAAAATAGTACACAAATATTTTTCATATTGATTAATCTATACCATCATGAAATTTACTACCATGCCATTCACTACCATGCCTTACTGCCCCAATCATTTTTACTTTGAAATTTTTTGGTCTAATTAATTGGTCGCCAGCACCTATGTTAGAAATTTCCCAAGTTCCGCCAGAATCCCCAGCACTTAATTTAATTTCTGCGCCAAAATCAAATGATTTTTCCCTAACACCTATATTTAAACCTTGATTAAGAACTGACTTTTGAATTATCACTTTTCCTGTATGAGGAAATTTAGCAACAAATGTGCGATTTGCCGGAGGAGTATAGCTATTATTTCCCAATGCACTACGTAGTTGAGCAGTTATGCTTGAATACAAACCATTATAAAAATATTCGTTTAGTTTACTTGCTTTTAAACTACTGTCAATTCCTCCTTGAACTGCATCGTCTAATAAAGGCCAGCCAGTCCCAAAAAACTCAAAAGTCAATCCTAAACCATCGTTTTGAAAAATTTGGTTTAAAGAAGAATGATTTAAATCGGTATAGGTATATCCTCCAATAGTTAAAGAGTTGGGTTGATATAATATTTTTTTGTCATTTAAATAATATGCTTTTTCTTGAAGTTGATTATATGTCATTGCACTGTTAAGTAATTTATCTACATCATATTCAAATTGTGCAGCTTCAACTACTAATCGGATTTCATCTGTCGCTTCAACTCTCCAAAATCCAGTCCAACCTCTATATTGATTAACACATTTTACTCCCAAATGATAAACAAGCAAATAATTATAATTAAATGCTTTCGTTTTAACTCTTCGTCTAGTTTCATATGCATCTATGCAAACATTATTATCTCCAAAAAGACTTCCAAAAATTCCACTATGTGGATCGCAATCACTTAAATTTGATAAAAAACCGCTGTAACTAGGATCTGTAGAAACAATTGAACTTGAAGTCGGAGTATAACTACTAACTCCACCAAAAACACTACCCTCATTACTTTCAATTGGTTGCATTTTGAAATAAACTAAATCAGAATCAATATACGTAACACCTCCATTAGGGATTCTCTCTTTAGCAGTCTGTGGAGTTTCAACCATTAAATCGCTAGAAATATCATTTAAATTCAAATAATCTTCTAAGACGGTATATTTTTCCTCATCCGCAATAAACAAACCAACGTCCGTATATTTATAAATTTCAAAACCTACTTGAATTTCACCATCAGAATTAAGTAATGAAGCGAAAGTATCGTCTCCAATAATATCTTCTATTTCATCCAAATAATCAAAACCAACTTCCATATTAGCAGAAGATGATATTTTACTACTAGAAATAGTACTTTTGTAACGAATTTGATCATTTATTTTTTTTCTATACTGCATGTACAAAAAATCTTCATTTTTTTCAGTAACAATAGGCCTTAATGAATAAAACCCCTCTTCATAGAAAGGCTGTAAAAAAACACTTATTTTTTCATCCGATTCATCAGCATATTGTTGATAAACCCTAACAAAAGCATCTTTGCTCTGAAAAAATAATCTACCATTTTTAATAACTACATCATCTTTAAAAGTAGAGCTTACTAGATTTGAATCGAATTTTTCAGTTTCGCAAGAACTAAAGGACAAACAAACTAACATAAGTATCAGTATAGCAACGACACTTTGTTTGTTTGTTTGTTTGTTTGTTTGTTTGTCATAATTTTTGGTTTTTTTAATTTATTTATTTTTTTAAGAATCTTCTTAAAAGTTTATTTAAAACTACAACAAAATCTTACTTTTTTTCTTTACTCAATTAAAACTTATTAACATTTGAAAAGTAAAAATTCAACTTTTTGTGAAGGCCTAAAATTATGAAAAAAAGTCCCTTCGCATACAAATAAAAAATCCCGATACATTCAGCATGTATCGGGATTTTTTATTTGATTACTTACGCTTTGACTAGTAATTGAATTCCTGTCTGTTGTCTTCAATTTTAGCATTTCCTTTCAAGGCAGGAACTACTCTATTAGCATCTGAAGCGCTTTGTTCTTTTAATTTAGAAACATAAGAAGCATGGCTTTTCAATGCTGGCGCTTTTACAGTGCTATTGTTTTTCACTACATAAACACCTGTGTTTCCTTCAATTGGAGCTGACATTTTATTTGCTGCTAAAGCAAATGCATTTCCTACTACACTTGGCTCTTGACCAACACCTGGCAACATCGTGTTTAGCATTGTCAAGTCAGTAGCTTGTTGTACGGTAGCTCCTACTGCTTTCGCGATTGCTTCCAACGAAGAACCTGTCATTTTTGCCTTTATCAATGCTGCTTTTTTCTTGTTTTTTAGTATTTGTTCCACATAAGGTCGCGCCACAGAAACAGCTACTAAACCAGAATTGTCAATGCTCTTTAATTTTGCAATTACGTGACCTACATTAGCCACTTCAAATCTTTTTACAGCACCAACTTTTACTCCTTTTTCAAAAGCCCAACGAACGATTGATCTTTGATTTCCTAAAGTTCCAAAGTTTTCGTCCATCCCTTTTACAGAAACAGCCGGAGCTACTGCAAGCCCCATATCTTTTGCAATTTTGTTAAAATCTTTGTCCACAGCATCCATTTCTAATTTAGTTGCCTGCGTAAACATTTTATCTGAAGTGGCCTCAGATGCTTCTATTTTCTGAGCTACGGTAGCCAAACGAATTCCGTCTTGCTTGTCCGTAACTTTGATAATATGAAATCCAAAAGGCGTTTCTACTAACCCTATTTTCCCAATACTGCTATTGAAGACAAAATCATTAAATGGTTTTACCATTTGGTTTGGACCAAAATAACCCAAATCTCCCCCTTGTTGCGAAGATGAATCATCAGAAGCTGTGAAAGCTAACATCAAGAAACTATCCGGACTGGCAGAAACTTGTGCTAAAATACTTTCTGCTTTTGCTTTTGCTTCTTCTTTTGTTCTTTTTTCCTTTTGATTTGGAACTTGAGTCCCTTCATAACTGATCAAAATATGACTTGCTTTTGCATTCACACCTGATTTCATTCCCATTGATTTTGAAATACAGAAATATTTCCCGTATATGTAAGGCCCATAAACGGCTCCAGGAGCAAGATTAAATAATTTATCCGCATCAATTGCAGGCAAATCTTTTTTGGCCACATAAGACGAATCATAAGGAACATCTGAATTTGAATTCACAAACTCAATTGTATTAGTTGCTGCTCTGAATCCTGGTAAGGTATCATTTTTTCCGGTAGCTTGATTGTATACTACTGTTCCGGCTAACAATGCATTTATTTTTGATTTTACTTCGGCTTCATCAGCTGGTGAGGCTTTGTCTTCAATCAAGACATATTCTACTTCACGAGATTCTTCTGCTTTGAATTTTTTTTCATTTTTCTTCATATAATCAACAATTTCAGCATCAGTCACTTTTACTTGACTGTCTTTGATTGTTGAATATAATCCTGCAACATAGGCAAAGTTTACTTTATTTGCTTCCATCTCATACTGCAACTTGCCTTCGCTCTCCGTTGTAAAAACGGCCGCTTTAATCAATGTAGTATAGATTTGATATTTAGCATTAAGATCTGCATCTTTTTCTCTGTCTTTCAAAAACTGAGCTTGGGCAGGATTTGCTTTGAAATATTCTTTAAATTTTGCAATATCAAAAACACCGGCTGCATTCAAAAACAATGGATTCCCACCAATATTTTGATCGCCTTTCAGCACTTCTAATAGGTGTTTTTCACCTACTCGTAATCCTAATTTTTCAAATTCAGCCGTTAGCAAAGCAACCGAAACTTCTTGTTCCCATACTCTGTTAGCCGCTTCAGTTGAAGTAATTCCTTGACCACTTTTTTCAACATTACTCACTTTAACTCTAAAATCTTCAAATGAAATATCTTTCCCGTCAATGCTTCCCACATCTTTTGATGTGCTGCTGAAACCTCCACTGCTAAATATATCACCTATGATAAATGCTAATAAACAAAACCCAATAACTAAGATCAGAAGAAGCGAACGTTGTCTAATTTTTTGTAATAATGCCATTTTATTGTTGTTAATTTTTATATTCAGGTTGCGAAAATACAATTATCTAATTAATAATTATAGTAGTAGCGTTTTATTTTATAAGAAATTTCAATTTTACAAAAAAAACTACTCTAGCACGGTCATATTTACTAATTCTATTTTCTTATTTATTGCTTCTTCAATTACAAAACGATACGCTCCAATGGTGATAACAGCTCCATTTTGAGGAATTTCGGTAGTAAAATTCACAATAAACCCCCCAAGTGTTCCATACGAATCACTTTCCGGAATAGCCAGTTTATAGGTATCATTAAGGTACTCGACGTCTAACCGGGCTGAGAAAACGTATTCGCCATCACCGAGTTCTTTTTCAATCAATTCTTCATCTGAATCGTGTTCATCTTCAATTTCACCAAAAAGCTCTTCCACAATATCCTCTACGGTAATAATTCCGGAGGTGCCGCCGTATTCATCTAATACAATAGCTACACTTTTACGTTTTTTGATCAGCAAACTCATCGCATCTTTGATAAAGATTGTTTCCGGAACAAATTCTACCGGAATCACAATATCCTTGATACTGTCTGGTTTTTTGAACATATCAAAGGAATGCACGTAGCCTACAATGTCATCGAGTGAATTTTGAAACACCACTATTTTAGAATAGCCTGTTTCTATAAACAATTCTCGGAGATCTATGATGGTATCCGACAAGTCAATGGCTATAATTTCAGTACGGGGATTCATCACATCTCTGGCTTTGACTCCTGAAAATTCTAATGCATTTTGAAACATCAGAATTTCAGAATCCATGGCATCATCATCTTCAACACTGCTCATTTGTTCCGTAATGTAATTCCCCAGCTCAATTTTACTAAAATAAAGCTGTACATTATCGCCTTCGGTTTTGAAGAATTTTATCAAAACAAAATCAGAAACCCAAATAAAAAATGCAGCTATAAAATAGAAAATACTAAAAAAGAAATAGGCGGGAATTGCAAAAAACTTAAATAGAAAATTGGCATAAATTTGAAAAAAAACTTTTGGCAAGAACTCTGCGGTAATCAGCACAATGATAGTAGAAATTATGGTTTGAATTAATAAATCCAAGAAATCCGAAAACTGAAGCCCCAGAGTAACAAACCAGCGCATCAATAATTCGCCCATAAAAAAACCGTAGACCACCATGGTGACATTATTCCCAATGAGCATGGCTACGATAAACTTGGAGGGCTTTTCAGTAAGCTTTGTCAGTATTCTGGAAACAAAACCGCCTTGTTTTTTTTCAATTTCAAGATATATTTTATTTGAAGAGACAAACGCTATCTCCATTCCTGAAAAAAAAGCACTTAGTATTAGACACAGGAAAATAACACTAATCTCCATGAATTAGGATTTTTTGTTTCGGTCTTCAAACTTTTTAGCAAATTTTCTTCTAAAGAAAAACATAAAAACGGCTAATCCGGCAAACATGAAACTCAACCACGGATTTTCTTCCTCGGCATTTAACTTTATGAAGCCATCATAAATAAAATAGGCTCCAAAAACAAGATAAACGTATTGTGTGTATTTTAAGTAGTTCATAGGGTGTTGTGTTATTCAGCGGTTTCGAGTTCGCCGGTTATTTTTTGAGAATTAATCACTTTGAAATCCTTGCTAAAATCGATTCCTTGTCCATTTGAAACACCTTTTGGGTCTGTTAATTTAAACCTTCTTTCGGTAAAAAACCACTCATTTCTTTGATCAAAATAAAGTTGCTCTGTTTCTAACAGCTGTCCATTTTCATTAGAGATCCTTACTTTTCCCTGCAGATCAATTACTGCTGTTCCTTTGTAAGAAATGGCATAATTTGATTTGATAAATGTTTTCTTCCCTTTTTTGTCAAATAAAGTAACATCAATCCCTTTTGGGAATTCCGTAAAAGGAAAGCTAACGTTAGAATAATCTAACATTTTAGAGCTGATCAAAATGGATGTAATCCTTCCTGAATCTGTATATTTGAGATTTACCATATCAGCATCACTACTGGGAACAAACTCGGAGAAATTTATTTTTTGTATTTCCTTAAAATTACTTTCGCACCCCAAAAAAAGCGCTCCGGCAAAAACCGTGACCCCTAATTTGATATAATATTTTTTGACTACTGTCATAAGCTTGCCTGGACGAAAAAATTGGAAAAAGTACTTCTTTTTATTCTAGTTGAATTTCCTTCTGATGAACCATTCGTCATTAAGAGAAAAACTCACACTTACATTGGCGTAGTTTTCTTGAACTAAATTAGATGCTGTAGTTCCTTTTTTGCCTAATTCAAATCCAATATTCACATTAGAGAACTGACCTGTTAGTGGCAATCCAATGCCTAGAGTTAATCCCATATCATCGATGGATTCTGAATTGATCACCATTCCGGTTTTTTCAAATCTCAAACCACCCCGGTATGTAATCCTTTTTGTGTAGCTTGTGAACGAGTTGTAATTAGGAATAAAATACCCTCCAATGCTGTATTTCGAATGCTTTTCGTAGGTAACATTTGGCATTGAATTAAAATTATTTGCCAAGGAGCCTGCATCCTGAAGTGTCACACCAACTCCTACGAGCCATTTTCTGGCCTGGCCAAAACCTGCTGCTAATGCTAATTTACTGGGCATTTTCAAATTCACTTGGCTCTTTACATCATCCAGTGCATCTACAACCACTACATCAAAATTCGAACTAAAAACCACTGTCGAAATATTCCTGTTGTTTTTAGACACCAATGTATTTTCCAACGTATAATTTGCACTACTAAAAAAAGAGATTTTTTTGTTTATTTTAGTCTGATACATCATCCCTACATTAAAATTCACCCCAGACAAATCAATCGTATTCAATTCTCTGGTTCCAACAGGAACTCCACTAATGAATTCAAGGTTATTAGATTCAATTTTTCCAAAATTATACTGCACATCGGCACCTACACTAAAATTCGGCGTCACTTTATACCCTACTCCTAAAAAGGCCTTGTTCAAACCACCAGTACCATTGAAACGCTTGCTGTTTTGCGAGGGATCAGTAGCAATAGATTGTATTTTATATCCTACCGATGAATACGGAATCAATCCAAAACCCAACCCAAACTTACCAATAGGCAAACCCACGGCCAGGTAATCCAGAGTCGTTCTTCTTGTATTTGCAGCTTCAGTATCTGTTTTCATTTTTGTGGTCGCATGCGTACCACCCAGGGTAAAAGTAGTTAGTTTAAGACTTGCATAACTGGCTGGATTTTGCAAGTTCATGTGTATACTGTCTTGTTCAATAGCTATTCCTGCCATCGAACGGTTTTCCAACGTTCCTTTGAACCTAACATCTCCTATTCCATAAAAAGAATACGGGGACGCTGTTCCTTCTTGAGCAAAAGATACTAATGATAAAAGCAAACAGGCGCTTATTATAATTTTTTTAATCATTTTTGGTTTTATGTTGAAATGTTTGGTTTAAACTTTCCAGAAGAAAATTTGAATTGGCAAATATGGTATTTTTTAATCGTTTAGCCAAAAAATCTGTGTCTCCACCCGTTAAAATTATTATAAAATTTAAATACCGTGCTTTATATTGATTTATAAACCCGTCAATCTCATAAACTAAACCGTTTACCACTCCGGAATGAATCGATTCTGAAGTTGATTTCCCAATCAAATCTTCCGGAATCCCCAGAGACAATAAAGGTAATTTTGCGGTGTAGTGATGCAATGCTTCATAGCGCAATCGCAGTCCCGGCGAGATCGCTCCCCCTAAATAATTATTTTCCTGATCTATAAAATCATAGGTAATGCAAGTTCCGGCATCAATGACCAGCCGGTTTTGATCCGGATACCGGAGCGTAGCCCCTGCAGCAAGAACCATACGGTCAATTCCCAAAGTTTGTGGCGTTGCGTATTTATTTTGGAACGGAAAAGAATCCTTATTCGAGATAAAATGCACTTTTATCTCTTTATCGAAAGCTAAAAACGGCTGTTTTCCGAGATCTCCAACTGAAGAAACCATCAAATCAGTTGTTTTTTTAAAGTTTTTTAAAATATTTTTAATATTTTTTTCCAATTCAATTTGGCTAAAAACAAAAACCTCCAAAAGCATAGCACCCTCAAAAACAGCGGCTTTAATTCTGGTATTTCCCACATCAACTACTAAAATCATAATTTCTTTTTTGATGGGACAAAGGTACGAATTGATTTTTTTTTAAAATTGTTTTGGATAAACTAAAAATCATACTATATTTGCACCCGCAAACAAGTTCATCGAACTCCTACTAAAATAAGAGCAAAGTGAGATAATAGCGAGGTACCTTAGCTCAGATGGTAGAGCAATGGACTGAAAATCCATGTGTCCCTGGTTCGATCCCTGGAGGTACCACAAAACCCACTCAAACGAGTGGGTTTTTTGTTTTTATACAAAATCAAAAACAACTTTGTTCAAGACTTGATCTAAAACACATTCCTTTCGTCCTTGCTCAAAGCAGTATTGCAAGAAACAAAATACTCGTACAGCAATAAAATTCCCTTCAAAAGACCTCAAAAAGCGCCTTCGTTTCTGGAATCAGTAGTTCCCTCTTGTTCCCAAAAAAATATTTTATTCCGTGTACAAACTCCATAAAAACAGCCCGCACTCTCGTTTAATGCATTGCCTTCATATTCTTTATAATTAAAAACAAATAGGCCTAATTGCAAAAAAAACAATCGCACACGAACCCTTTCCTATATTTTTAATAATTTTCATATAAAAACATTCCGCTTCTATGTTTGCAAAAAACACTTTTTAAATAAGTAGGAAAACCAGGCTCATAAAAGGAATAACACATACCCCTGAAAAATAAAGACAGAGTAAAAAGAGGTCCTTTTACAATTTAGCTTTGCATTTTTTTTTCCGGCAGCAACAGCTCCCACAGTCGCTTTATCTCCCACATTTGTATTGAAAGAAAAAACAGGTATTCCAATACGGATTTCAAAAATCATACCGAGCATCGCCCAGTGGCCATGATACAACTACAACTGGTCTTGGCGTCTTGTAAAGATTTATTTCTTGCTTTCCTTACAAAAAAGGTTCTCAGAATTATCAAAGAGTACTGACAACAAGGAGAAGAATACTCTTATTTTGATGTTTTTATCGGACTACACTGTTCTTTTTTCCTATATTTACTAAAAACCAAACTTCCTCTTTTGCCGGAACAAGCAAATTATGACCAATTGTAACACCAAGAATTAGTTGCCTGTATGCCTTTTCTCTTGAATTAAATAAAAATTAGCGATACCATTACACTATGAAAAAAATTTCCCTGTTACTGCTTTTTATTGCCACGCTGCAAGCCACTATTGCTCAAAACGGAACAGAACCCGTACACCTTACAGATCTGCTAAAAATTAAAACCATCAACAACGTCACACTAACTAAAGACGGAACAAAAGTGGCCTTTACCCTGACCACTATCGAGCCTGACCAGACTAGTACGCTGGATTATAAGTATCGAACCCAGATATATAGCGCATCCACGGCAAACACAGCCACTCCGTTGCAGTTGACCACTAGCAAAGAAGGTGCTGCAAAACCCGCATGGAGTCCAGACGGAAAGCAGCTTGCTTTTACGCGCTCCGTAGAAGACAAATCTCAAGTTTTTATTTTATCCCTAGATGGAGGAGAATCCATGCAATTGACCAGCCATAAGTACGGCGCAAACAACCCAAAATGGTCTCCAGATGGCAAAAAAATACTTTTTTCATCAAGTCTTTCTCTACAAGAATTAATTGCAGACTCTACCCTAAACAAATCACATGACATACCAACTTGGGCCATGGAAAAACCTGGTTTTACCAATAATGAACATTTGTTACCCAATAGCGACAAACCTAACCCAAATGGGAGCTTATCCCAGATAAGAGCCTATCTTGAAAAAAATGCCGTGGATAAAAAAGCAATCGTCCTAAACAAATTAAACTTTCAAAGTGAGTCGGCTATCTCATCCGAAATGACTTATAACCATTTCTTTGATATCAATGTGACTAAAGATGCTGCGCCACGACTGCTCACAAAAGGATTTTATAGTTTTACCAATGCTGACTATACTCCAGACGGCAAACAACTCATTTTCTCGGGCGATATGGACACCGCAGAAAATCCGGATCGCTCTTTAGAAAGCGAAATTTATTTAGCGGATAGTGATGGGACTAATTTAAAAATGATCTTAGGCGAAAAGGACAAAAGATACAGCAATGCCTCCGTATCGCATTCCGGAAAATGGCTTGCCTTTCTTTTTAGTTCTACTTCTTTCGTCTCAGTCCCTACCTTAGCAATAATGCCAATAAACGGAACCGAAAAAGACATTATAACGATCCCATTTGATCGCAATAAAACAAATCTCATTTGGAGTACTGATGACAAACACCTCTACTTCACTGGACAAAGCAATGGTGGAAATGTCCTGAACAAAGTCACTATAGCTACAAGAAAAGTAGATTCTTTATCGAGCAGTGAGATTGGCATTACCAGTTTTGACATTGCTAACAAAACTCTTGTTTATTCTAAAACAGCGATTTCAAATCCATCCGAACTGTATTTTTCCACTACGGATTTCAAAAAAGAAAGAAAAGCCAGTACTTTTAATGATTGGGTGCAAACTAAAAAATTATCCTTCCCTGAAAAGAAAACGTTTGTCAACGATTTAGGGATGACCATTGAGTATTGGGTAATGAAGCCTGCCAACTACCAAGCAGGAGAAAAATACCCTTTGTTGCTGGAAATTCATGGAGGGCCATCTGCTATGTGGGGACCAGGTGAAGAAAGCATGTGGCACGAATACCAATATTTTTGTAGCAAAGGATATGGTGTCGTATATAGCAATCCTAGGGGTTCCGGCGGTTATGGTTTAGATTTTTTACGGGGTAACATCAATGACTGGGGCAAAGGTCCTGCAAGCGATGTGCTGACCGCTTTAGATAAAACTATCGATCAAGGCTGGGCTGATCCCGATAAACTATTGATAACCGGAGGTTCTTATGCTGGTTACCTGACGGCTTGGATTATCAGCCATGACAATCGATTCAAAGCCGCCTGCGCACAACGTGGCGTATACGACCTGAACACCTTTTTTGGCGAAGGGAATGCCTGGAGACTGGTTCCTAATTATTTTGGTGGCTATCCGTGGGAAACCAAAGTAAAAGAAATTCTGGCGAGAGAATCCCCTTTGACATACGTTGAAAACATCAAGACCCCTTTTATTATTTTTCACGGGGGCAATGACCGTCGTACGGGATTCGTTCAGGGAGAAATGATGTATCGCAGTCTCAAGGTTCTGGGGCGTCCTGTTGAATATGTAGTCCATCCGGGAGCAACACACGAAATCACTCGCAATGGCGACAACAGACAGCGAATGGATCAAATGTTGCGAACCTATGAATTCTTTGAAAGATGGATTGCTAAAAAATAAAAAACTAAATTTTAAAATTACGTAGAATAAAAAAATTAAATTAAGTACGTTTATATAAGTATTAATACTTGTATTTACGTAACAATACTTAATTAATTGGATTATGATTAAAGTAACAGTAGTCGGAAACGGCATGCTAGGATACAAGTTTTGCGAAAAATTTATTGCAAAACCCGGACAGGAAAAACATCAAATTACCGTATTTGGAGAAGAGCCCAGACGCGCGTATGATAGCGTTGACTTATGTAAAAACTTGGTTCAAGGCCAGAAAAACAAGCGGTTTTCCAAGCAATAGAGGCGGTTGCCTCAAATACAAAGACAAGCAAATTGCCATCATCAACTTTGAATGCAAAAAAGAATGGTATGCTTGTCAAAACGCCTGCCCTAATAAAATGAAAATGGCTCTTTCCAGAGGAATGTTGAGTTCTATGGGAGATATTCCCAAAATAGCCTGCCCTTTGCACAAAAAAACTTTTTCACTTGTGGACGGTACCAATTTAAATGGAGACGATCTAAAAATTGCGACTTATCCTGAAAAAATTATAGGTAACGAGGTATTCGTTGGCTTTTTGGATTAATTATGTATCTTTGATTTTAAACCTTTCAAATGACAATCTTACAATTCCAAAATGCCAGCGCATGGATTGATGCAGAAAATGCACAAGATCCAAATCATGAAATAGACCACTCTGTTTCGCAGCCAAAGGAACTATTGTACTCTAATCGAATGTACGAAAGGCTGATGGATTTTTATCCAAATGCATCCGAAGCTGTTCAAATTTCGGCCAAAGCACAACACATTTGCCGATGGAAAATGCCCCGAGAATCCTATCCAATGGATCGAGTGGGCTATTTAAAATGGCGCGAAGATTTGAAAAAATTTCACGCTAAAACCACTGCTGAAATTTTAGAAAAAGCAGGATATTCCACAGCATTTATTGCACGGGTTTCTTTCCTTATCGAAAAAAAATTACTCAAAAAAGATATCGAAACACAACTCCTTGAAGATGTAATTTGTTTGGTGTTTATGGAATTTTATTTGGATCCTTTTGTTCAAAAACACGACCGAGAGAAAATGAAAAATATTATCTTGAAAACCTGGAATAAAATGTCTGAAAAAGGACAACAGGAAGCCCTAAAAATAAAATTTAGCGCTGAAAATTTCGATTTGATAAAAGAAGCGCTTGGTTTGTAAATCGACATGCTTATGAAAAACAGAGCCACAGCATCTGTTGACAAAGACACCTTCAAAAATCTAAGACGATTCTATCTATTTGCCTTATTGACTATTGTGGTTACGGTTCTGTTAAGTCAACTTCTAATTCAGTCCAACCTCAACCGTCAGTTGAGCGATTCTAAAATAATCAATATTTCGGGTAAACAAAGAATGCTGAGCCAGAAATTGACAAAATAAATTTTAATTTTGGGATTTATTGCTGATCCCAATACTAAAACCACGAACATTTAGCAGAAGTTGGATTGATACACATGAACGGTCGTTTGTACGATCCTGTTTTACGTTCTTTTTTAATGCCCGATAATTTTATCCAGCAACCGGAGAATACCCAAAACTACAACCGCTATGCGTATGTGTTGAACAACCCACTAATGTATACCGATCCTAGTGGGGAATTAGGAATTGAAATAGGTATTTTGGGATTAATAACCGGAAATCCAGTGGCATTAGGAGCTGGTATAGCAATTATGGTAGGCTCTGTACTTGCTGCTAAGTGGGATGATTGGAAGATTAAAGATTTCTTCAATGACAAAGTTAGTAATGCCGTTAAAGACACAACAAAGTGGCTTAGCAAACAAGGAAAATCAATTGGGAAATTTGTCTCTAATATGTTTAAAAAGTCATCTAAATTTGATGAGTCAAAAGTAACATCTTTAAATTATGCATCCGTAAACACAACCAATACTATTAGTAATAGCTTTACTGCTGGTAGTACGGTTGCCTCTGGAGGGTTTCAAAGTAATTATAGGGGAAATGGTGCTGCTACCGGTCTTGTCGTTAGTGGGCTCAATCACGCGATGCATCAGATGGATAGTTATGAGGGTCGTAGAGATAGTGAAGATGGGATTGATACGCCTAGAAAAAAGAGCACTTCGACTTTAAAAGATTTACCTACAGTAGAGCCCACAGAATTTGGAATGGGGCTTATGGAGTATATAGAAGGTGGAGCTCCTCTCAAAGGTGTTAATTGGCTTAATAAGATGGTTGGAAAATATGGCCCTGAAACAATAGCAACAGTTGAAAAAGTTGGTTCAAAATATTATAAATATTCTGCGGAAGTTGCTGGAAGAAATGGCAGAACTATTTATACAAAATATTTAAATATGGAAGGAAAGACAATGAAGTTTTTTCATGATTCATACAATAGTTCAAATAAATTTACGCATAGGGGATGGACAGAAGGTTCCACAAAAGTACATCAATGGTGGAGCGGAGTAAAACAGCATGGTCAACATTATTTTCCAAACAGATAGCGTATGAAATATAATTTTGAAACATTAGAAGAAGTCCTTACAGCTGTAATGAATAGTAATTTTAATCGTAATTTCACATCGATAATTGCAATGGCTTATATCTTTGAAGAAGATGATAGTATTCTTTTTAATGAAGAAAATTTTAAGGGATTAGGTTTCTTATTTGATTTTTTTAATCTTGAACAATTTGATTTATCTGACCAAGAATTTAAAGAAATAATAACTAATTTATTGAGCTTAAAAGGGAAAATCAATATAGTTGAAATAAAAAAAATTCTGTATCATAAACAATTGAAATTATATGAAGAAAAGTTTAATGGAAATTTAATTTCTAATGAAACTTATAAAATTTTACTTGGTAAAATCTTAGAATAAAAAAGAATCTAACTAACACCTTTTTTAGGGTAGTGTTAAAAAAAACAGGCAAATTGCCTGTTTTTTTGTTTTATAAAGTTGCTACATTTTTAGCGAAGAAGTCTTTAAATTTTTTATTGGTAAGCATTTTATCAATGAGTTTAAAAATCGTTTGTTTGTCTTCTTCTTCAAGTTGTTGTATTAATCTAATTTGTTCAACGGCTGTTTTATCTTCCATCACGACTTCGGTTGGAATTTTACCATCGTAATTAATAATTTGGTCAGTAGTTAAATTAAAAAGTTGTGACATTTTTTGGAGTTTATCGACTGTTAAGGCTCGTAATCCTTTTTCAATCTTACTATACGCAGATTTATCTGCGCCAATATGTGTAGCTACTTCAATTTGCTAGAGGTTATTCAAACTGGCTCTCGTTTGAAACGAGTGCCTACTTACCTTATAAAAACAAGTCGAAGCGTTTGCAACGCGCCTAGCTATAAAAAGTGTAATAAAAAAAGCACTTGCTCAAGCCAAAATGGACTAGCCATAGAACGCCGTCATTTTGATGCTTGGGGAAATTTAGCTAAATTGCAACAAAATGGAGTAGCAATAGTTTTACCTACAGATGGTACCGCTGCAAAATTGCTTTTCTTTGATCGTGGTTATACGAGTCATGAACACCTTTCTGAGGTAGGCTTAATTCATATGAACGGTCGTTTATATGATCCTGTTTTACGTTCTTTTTTAATGCCAGATAATTTTATCCAGCAACCGGAGAATACCCAAAATTACAACCGCTATGCCTATGTGTTGAACAACCCATTAATGTATACCGATCCTAGTGGGGAAATAATTCCTTTTTTGGTTGCAGTTGCTATTGGTGCAGCTGTTTCTGCTACCGTTTATACTTTAACTGCTCTAATGAGCGATGTACCTTTTAGTGTTGGTGGCTTGCTAAAAGCCACTTTTATAGGAGCAGCTAGTGCAGCAGTAACTTTTGGTATAGGTAGTGCTTCTACAGCATTGTTTACTAATTTCTTTTCAAAAGCAGCTTTTCAAGCTGTTGCTCATGGCACTTTTCAAGGAACAGTGACGGCTATAAGTGGTGGAAAGTTTTGGTCTGGTTTTGCAGCCGGAGCACTTAGTAGTATCGCGAGTAGTTTGTATAGCGGTGGACAAAGTATGGATGGACTAGGTAAAAATGCAAGCGCTATTGCTGGCACAGGGTTTAATAGCATTGGAGATAACCTAGGAGATGTTGGAATGATTGCTTTTGGAACAGTTGCTGGCGGTGCTGGTGCAGCATTAACTGGAGGAAACTTTTGGCAAGGCGCAGTTACGGGTTTAGTGGTTAGTGGGTTGAATCATGCGGCGCATGAGATGGATGACAGCCAACAACCTGATCCTAATGATAATGGGGAATTGGCAAAAAGGATTGCAAATCAATATGGTGGGGATGTAAGTGAAATTCGTGAATGGTTAAACAATCATCCGTTTGAACTAGTGAAAGGAAGTAGTGTTAGATTTAAAAGGATTAGATATAGAAGCAAAATATAAGAATCCTTCAGGGACAAATGTGAGAAATTTAATTGGTAAATTACCTCAGATGGCAGGAGAAGAGTCGGGAACTTGGTTGCTAGAACTTATATTTAAAGGAGGTCCTGTTGGACAGCTTTTGGGTGATGGTGGTCTAGCAAATGCTCCGTCACCTTCAGATAGAGCTCAACAACAAATGAGAATAGTAGGAGCTAAAAATGCTTTAATTGAACATGTTTTTATGCCACGAGGACCACAATATCCAAGTAGGTATAATTTGTTTTATAAAGCTAAATAGACATTAAAATGAGAAAGTTTTATTTGTATATTATTTGCACAATGATTGTTTCGTATTTTGATGTGAAGTACAATTTGAAAAGTATTTTTCTTTTTACGTTTTTTGTAATTTCAGTACCATTTTTTAATGATGTAAAAAATTATTTCAAGATTTCAATTTTAAAAATAAATAAGATATTTGCCATATATGTAATAATATTTTCTTTAAGTTTTACCATTCTCTTTAGTTTATTGCCACACTTGATTTTTAGAGATTACAGTATTAATAAGATAGAAGATTTTACTAATTATGGTATTTTAAAAGTTTTTTTATTATCTCCAATATTAGAAGAGTTAATTTTTAGAGGAAGTTTATTGTCTTTATTGGTAAAAACAGAATCCCCAAAAAAAGCGATTTTTTTATCATCGTTGGGATTCTCTTTGGCTCATTATCTTTCTGATTCAAGTTTATTTGCAGTTTTTGTATTAGGAGTTTTTCTTGCTTATGTTTATTTAAAAACTGAAAATATTTTTTTATGTATCATTGTTCATGCTTTAAACAATTTTTTAGCTTTAGTTTTCTCCCCTTTTTTAATATCTATATTAAAAATTAAAGAGACTGGTTGTTATCTGTTAGAAATTATCGTTATGAGTAGCGTAATAATGTCGTTATCATTGTTTAAGATTTATAAACAAAGTAAAAATTGAATTATAAAAATGGATATAAATAAGGAATCTCGAAACAAAAATTGGCTGAAAATATTAGTTCATTTTTTGTTTAGGTTATTTCTAAGGCTTTGAAAATACCCAATAGCTTAGAATTGCATTCTATTCCCACAGACATGAGCATTTTTTAGTTAATAAGTATTACGGTGGATTCAAGTAGCTAAATTTTAAATACCATCTGACTCAAGCAGAAATTTTTTCAAATGTTAGCATGATGTTTACCCTAGTGTAGAGAGCAGATATAATCAAATCGGTTAATATGATCATCCATATCAAAAATATCTTAAACTAAATAATTTTTTATATTGGGATTTTTCCAAAAGTCTTTTGTAAAATTATTTGTGTAAAATTCAAAAGTAATGTTACATTTTAGTCGTTTTCCTAACACGACTTTCTAACGTGTTAAATTTTTTCAATTTTTCTAACACGTTTACATAACGTGTTAAATTTTTAGCATTTTTCTAACACGTTGTTTTTATGCGGTAAATTTTCAATGGTTTTTTACCATATTTAACTATAGCAATCGATTCTGTAAAGTCTTTAGGCGGTAAGGATTGCAAAGTAAAATTTTCTGTCATTGTATGTGATTGATTCACAAAGTTAGAAAACTTATTTTGATATTGTAGTGATTTCAAAAAATACAATTTCTTGAAAAAAATTAAATTCATACCCCCACAAGAACCACCAAAAAGAAAAGTTACCGAGGTAAAATATTTTTTTTGAGGTACTCCCCATCTTTTATTTAAGAACGGAAACCACCATAATAAAGTGATTTACACAGAAAACGAAACAAAGACATTTATTTACGGACAAAAAAACAAACTGCTAAACTTTGATTATTTCAAGTTAAGACTATAGAAACAGACAAAATAATGTTATAAAGATACTGTTTAACAGTTTTTAACTTATTGTATCAATCTAATTCAATTACATTAAAATACATTCATTTTAGTCCCACAATATAAAACGGGGTTGTTTTTAGGGGAATATACAAAATAAAAAGACTTAAAAAACTGATTAACAGCTATTTAAGTCTTAATGTTTGTGCGGATAATAGGACTCGAACCTACACGCCTTGCGGCACCAGATCCTAAGTCTGGCATGTCTACCAATTTCACCATATCCGCGAAATTCTGAGTGCAAATATAAGCATTACTTCTTAAGTTCAAAGGAATTTCTTAAAAAATTATTTACTCAGTTTTTTGTACTTTTGAGATTATAAAATAATTAAATAATGGAAAATATTAAAGCATACATTCAAGAACACAAAGACCGCTTTATCAACGAGTTAATCGAATTATTAAAAATGCCCTCCGTGAGCGCAAATCCTGCTTTCTCACTAGATATCATCAATACTGCTGCTGCCGTAAAAGCAAGTTTGGAAAAAGCAGGCTGCGATTTCGTTGAAATCTGTGATACCCCAGGCAACCCAATCGTGTATGGCGAAAAAATAATCGACCCAAATTTACCAACCATTTTAGTGTATGGCCATTATGACGTACAACCCGCAGATCCTATTGAATTATGGACTTCGCCGCCATTTGAACCCGTAATTAAGAAAACCGAAACTCATCCCGACGGCGCTATTTTTGCCCGTGGATCCTGTGATGACAAAGGCCAAATGTACATGCACGTAAAAGCATTGGAATATATGATTCAATCGAATACTTTGCCGTGTAATGTGAAGTTTATGATTGAAGGTGAAGAGGAAATTGGCTCCAAAAGCTTGAGTTGGTTCGTAGAACGCAATCAGGAAAAACTAAAAAATGACGTGATTTTAATTTCGGACACCGGAATGATTTCTAATCAACAACCGTCAATTACAACAGGATTACGTGGATTGAGTTACGTAGAAGTCGAAGTAACGGGACCAAACCGTGATTTACATTCCGGATTATACGGTGGAGCGGTTGCCAACCCAATCAATATTTTAGCCAAAATGATTGCTTCGCTTCATGATGAAAACAACCACATTAACATTCCTGGTTTTTATGATAATGTAGCAGAATTATCCTTGGAAGAAAGAGCCGAAATGGCCAAAGCGCCTTTCAACTTAGACAATTACAAAAAAGCATTAGACTTAAATGACATTTACGGCGAAAAAGGCTATAACACAAACGAAAGAAACTCCATTCGCCCTACACTGGACGTCAACGGAATCTGGGGTGGTTACACCGGTGAAGGTGCCAAAACCGTTATTGCAAGCAAGGCTTTCGCTAAAATTTCCATGCGTTTGGTTCCTAATCAGGATTGGGAACAAATCACGGAACTATTTACAAAACATTTCATAAGCATTGCTCCTGCCGGCGTTACCGTAAAAGTAAAACCACATCATGGCGGACAAGGTTATGTAACGCCAACAGACAGTATTGGCTACAAAGCCGCGAATATGGCGTATACAGAAACCTTTGGCGTTCCCGCAATTCCCGTGCGCTCCGGAGGAAGTATTCCTATCGTGGCGTTATTCGAAAAAGAGCTGAAAAGCAAAACTATTTTGATGGGATTTGGTCTGGACAGTGATGCCATTCACTCGCCAAACGAACATTTCGGAATCTTCAATTACCTGAAAGGGATTGAAACCATTCCGTTGTTTTACAAATATTTTGTAGAACTTTCTAAATAATAGTTGGCGATACCGTCCGTTCGAGTTTTTTTGTAAAGAGAAACGGAAAAAAAAAGTATCGAGAACCTACATCCGCTCTAAACAGGGCGGATTTTTTTTGGGCGTTCCCACGCTTCCACTATCGTTCCAGCGTGGTCAGGCTGTCCGTTCTCAATCTTTTTATTTTTTGAAACAAAAAAATAAAAAGGATTTCCACTCCCATCCTTAACGCAAACCGCTGACTACCACAATATTTTTCATAAAAATTTGTTTATTTCAATTTATATTCTACATTTGTAGAGCTAACTCTATTTTCGTAGAACAAAATCATTTTATGCGACAAACTGTTATTGTAATCGGCTTGTTATTTTTGGTTCTTGGTTGCAAAACCAATCAAATGAAAAATAAACTTAGAGAAGGACTTTGGATTGAACAATACTCACAGGATAGTTCCCATTATAAATCAATTGGAAAATACAGAAAAGGTGATCCCGTAAAAAAATGGAGTTATTTTTTAAATGGCAAAATTATTAAAAGAGAAAAATACAAAGACAACATCTGCAACACTACTTTTTATCATGAAAATGGAAAAATACAGTCCAAAGGAAAAACAAAAATGGAAACGAGCGATAAGTACGCACATTGGTTTTATTTTGGTGACTGGAAGTTCTTTAATGAACATGGAAAACTAATAACGATAAAGAAATACAATAACGGAGAATCAGTTTCCGAAATAGAAATTAAATAACATGCAACAACTAACAAACTCAGAAGAACAACTCATGGAACACCTTTGGAAACTCGAGAAAGCCTTTATGAAAGACTTGCTGGAAGCTTATCCAAAACCAAAACCGGCAACCACAACCGTGGCTACTTTATTGAAAAGAATGATTGACAAGCAATTTGTAGCGTATACTGAATTTGGGAACTCCCGGGAATATTATCCATTGGTCAAAAAAACGGATTATTTCTCCAAACACGTCAACGGATTGATAAGTAGTTTTTTCAATAATTCGGCGTCGCAATTTGCTTCTTTCTTTACCACCGAAACGAATTTGTCTCAAACGGAACTGGAAGAACTCAAGAAAATAATAGACAGTGAAATTCAAAAAAAGAAAAAATGAGCGACTTTCTAATCAAATCAACAATTACTCTATTCGTATTACTGGCAGTGTATTATTTGTTTTTAGAAAAGGAAAAAATGCATGTATTCAATAGGTTTTACTTGTTGTTCAGCCTTGTTTTTTCCATGGTGATTCCCTTTATTACTATTGAAGTTATTCAGGAAATAGCACAGCCTGCAGTCAATCCAGGAAACATCCAAATACTGCAAGGAAGCGTTATTGTACTTGAGGAAACTAACTATTTGGCAATAGGATTATGGAGTTTGTATGCGGCAGTAACACTCGTTTTGGCGATACGTTTTCTCAGTAATATCAATACCATTTCGACTAAAATGAAGTCGAATTCGCCAATTGATTATAAGAATGCCAAATTGATTTTGCTACCCGAAAAAACATTGCCGCATACTTTTCTGAATAGGATTTTCATCAACGAAACGGAGTACAACAACCGTCAAATTGAAGCTGAATTGTACACGCATGAACTTACGCATGTAACCCAAAAACACACTTTGGATATTTTATTCATCGAACTATTGAAAATCGTTTTTTGGTTCAACCCAATTTTTATTTTTTACAAAAAAGCAATACAACTCAATCACGAATTTCTTGCTGACGAGAAAGTAGTGACCTCCTACAACAATGTTCCGTTTTACCAATCTTTATTATTATCGAAAGCAAACGAGAATCAAACTTTTTACTTGGCCAGTAATTTGAATTATTTAATAACTAAAAAACGATTACTTATGATGACAAAAACCACATCAAAAAACATTTCAATACTTAAGAAAATGGCGATTGCTCCAGTACTTGCAGTACTATTATTTTCTTTATGTACAGAAACAGTTGCAAGAGAAAAGAACGATCCTATCGTTGTTCAGCAACCAATTTTAAATGAGAAGATTGCCATTGCCAAAAGTGCATTGCAACAAATTGAAAAGTCAGAAAAACGAAGTGACACTATAAAAAGAAAAAAACTAGAGGTCGTGAAAATTAAGAATGAAGAGTATACCAAAATTGGTAGTCTTTATTTTAATGATAAAGGATCTGTAGACATTAACGGTAATCCTGTAAATGACGGTTATATTTCTATCAACAATGAGGTTCATTTTTATGTGACCAAAGGTAAAGAAAGAGAATACTACGACAGATATGGATTTAGAGTAAACAGCCAAGGAGTAAAAATAAATAATGAAACAATTACTGTTTTAGAAAAAGACTATCAGGCAGAAGCTTCAAAATTGATCGCCAGCGATGAATTTGGAGACGTTTATAATACTGCAGGAATAACTAACAAGCCTGATTTTCCTGGAGGAATTGGCGAATTTTATAAATTTGTGGGAACCAATTTTAATATTCCTTTAGATGCTGAAAAAAATAAAGTTAAAGGAAAAGTCTACGTTACATTTATAGTTGAACTTGATGGCAGACTTACTAATATCAAAATCATAAGAGATATTGGATACGGAATTGGCACAGAGGTGGTTCGTGTTTTAGGTATATGTCCTAATTGGATTCCCGGTAAAATGAACGAGAAAACCGTGAGAGTAATGTATAGTTTACCAATAACTATTCAATCTGGAAAGGCATAATTATAAAAAAAGAAATCCGCTTCAAAGAAGCGGATTTATTAAACTAACGTTTTATGGGTTGTAGATGGTGTGTGTTTAAATTAAGTCTTATCTATGGTTTGCCACCTGAGCGATAGTGAGCAGGCAAAGCAAATCATCCCAATTACAAAATCAACTTTCTTTTAAGTCAATTGCCAAAATCCCTTATAGTGACGGTTACCTGCTGGCGTCCCTCTATCTGCTATGTTTTTAGTTGTTGTCAATTAAAATATGTTGTCAAAAATATGATACTTAAATATGTCCAAAGTAACGAAAATATTATGTGCATAAATGTTTCAAATTTCTTTCCTTTCCAAAGGTCAGTCGAATAACCAAAAAACTGAATGATGAGTCTAACAGTCCAGAATAAGCCAAGTCCAAGTGATATTTTTTTGCCAAGATTGGTTTCAATTAATTCGGCAGAAGAGGTCAAGCAAAGTAAACCTATAAGTAATATAGTCAATGCGATGAAAAATGTATGTACGGTCATCATTTGCCGATTGATTAAACTCAAAGATTTAAGCTCTTTGTCCCAATTAAAGTACCTTGGAAAAACAATGTGTACCAATGCTAAAGCAATTAATAAAACGCCAATTATTTTAAAATGTATTTCCATTATTAGTTGCAGTTAAAGATTGACATAAACGGTGTAAACTTTGTT
This sequence comes from Flavobacterium bomense, assembly GCF_003970355.1. Taxonomy (NCBI): domain Bacteria; kingdom Pseudomonadati; phylum Bacteroidota; class Flavobacteriia; order Flavobacteriales; family Flavobacteriaceae; genus Flavobacterium; species Flavobacterium bomense. The sequence continues at coordinate 72,393 of NZ_RYDJ01000009.1, forward strand.
TCTTTGAATGAGTTAAACCCGGCTTCTTCAAATGCCTTTTTCCAAGTTGATTTTGAGAAAAAATGTGTGAAGCCGATTGTAAAGGCTAGAAAATTTGGAAAATCTCTCAAGTGTTCCACCATAATCACATTTCCGTTCGGCTTACAAACTCTACGACATTCTTTTAAAAATTGTACTTTTTCATTTTGTATGCGAATTTCGTGAATTGCTGATAGTAAAAAGATATTGTCAACGGAATTGTCATTTAAAGGAATTGAATTTGAATTGATCTGTTGAGTATTTGGATAAAACAAACTTACTTTTCTAGCTCGGATAATTGCTGGTTCTGTATGCTGTTTCTCGTTGTAGAAGTCATACACTTGAAGTTTAGAATTTGGCAAAATACTTTCTATAATAAAACTTGTTTCGTCAAAGCCTGCATTGATGTTCAAATTGAATTTGTTTTTTGTATCCTCTATTTTCATTTTCTTTAACCAGTCAAAATTATAAAAGCCAGAGAAATCATAAACATATGCAGAAACAAATAATGGCATTGTTAATCCATAAATGAATGCCAAAATAACCATCCAAAACAAACCGTTATGCCAATTCAAAATAAATTTACTCCCTATAATTAATGCCAAAGCAATGAACCCAAGAACATAAAAGTGTCGGTTGAAACTTAAAATATTTAATACTCCTTGAAAATTTCGCCTCTTTATTTCCATTGTTCAATTTTACCTTTTTTCCAATAGTATGGAATGTTTTTAATTATGAAAGCATTTGCCAATACTGGATTTTCAAGTTTTATAGTACTAAAAAAATCGAAATTATAATCAATCACTTTTACTGGATTTGGTGTCCAGTTTTGTCTTACTCCTTCAATGATTAAAACTTCTTTGGTTTCATTGTTATAGGTAAATGTAAAAGGTAAAGGGCCCGCAAATCTTCTAGCTTCTTTCCAGTCTGTAAATGGTGAATGTTCTGGTAAAGAAATTTGCTCTTCCGATTTGTCTATTGTTATTTTGAACTTTGATTTAATAGAGGATACTTCTTTTGTGTTTTTTTGCTCTATTTGCCTTATGTCTGTAGTTGTGTAGTTATAATGGGTAAATATGTTTCCGAAAAACTCCATTTTCTTTTTATCTGTCTCTGATTTAAGAATATATAAACCACGTAAACTTTTCCCTGCTTTATTTGTGTAGCGGACAAAAACACGATAACCAATAAGAAAAAACTCGTTGCCCATAAATTTCGGAAAACCTTTCGGTCGCAAGTCTTTTGTATGAACCATCGCGACTGCTACAAAAGCCCATTTGTCTTGAAATATGTCAAGCTGCAAACATTCTGGAATAAGATTTTGTAATTGTTCTTTTGGAACTGCAAAAGTCAAAACAAGTGAACTTTCAAAATATGCTTCAACTGCAAATAGATGGTCTTTTAAAAATGATAGCATTGAGTTATTTGAATTGTTTTTTGTTAAGATAAAATTCGTTAGAGTAAACTACTATAATAAAAATAAATGCAAACATTGAATTTAGTTTCCCCCAAAGCAACAAGTCTGGAACAAACATAAATTCAAGTGTGTTCATTGTACCAACTACTGCCATTTGAGCAATAGCATTTAACCTTGTTTTATAAGCACTTAAAATCCATACAGCCATAATGATTTCTGAAAGTCCGATTAGAATTGTCAATGGTCTGGAATAGTCGTCACCTAATATTCTAGCTACAATTTGTTCGTGTCTAGGAACAAGATTTAGAACCTTACAAAAAAGTCCGTTTGCAATCCATACTGTAGCAATGCAATAGGACAGTATTTTGTAAATTTTTGTCTTTGTCATTGTTGGTTGTGTCATCCGCTACGCTTGCAGGTAATTAGTTTATTGGCTAAACAAACCTTCGTTAATACATTTAAAACTGGGTAGATCAGCTAAGGTTTGTTTCGCTTTATTGATTTCCAAATATATTAAAATTTTCTTACAATTAATTAAAAAAAAACGGCGTATCATTGGAATGCGTTGCGTGAGGGATGGCAGCGAAAATCCTTTGTGTTTTTTCTTTAAAAACACAAAGATTGCAGCGAACAGCCCGACCCGAAGTTGCAAGAAGGAACGACGAAGCAATTTGCAGGGTCACGCCCAAAAATATTTCTCCAAAAAAAAAGGGCCCAAATCCTCTTCTTAATCTAGCTAACCTTTTTACGAAAACTCCATAGTGTTGACCAACATACAATCGATTTTCCTACATATTAAAACCAGGTTTGATGTTCGTATTGCCTACGAGGCGAATGTCTAGCTATCGTGCCAAGTATTAATTTATATCTGTTTCGCAATACTTATTTTATTGTCAATTGCGTCAAAATACTCAACATAGTCTGTCAAATCTGCATCAATCCAATTCAGCATTTCATATATTTCATTTTTGATATTTTCTGCATATGAAAAATCAATTGCATTTCCATAAAAGCAAACAGGTTCGTTATGATAAACTCTATTTCTAAATTCTCTTATTCTGTTTAGTTTCTGACTTATTGCACTTCTATTAATTCCGGCTGGTTTATTACTAAATGAATGTATAACAATTCCACCTATGAGCCGGTAATGGTGCGTATCGAATAAACTAGTCCAAAAGCCGAAAGATTGTTCAGCAACAACTTTTCCAGCTGTTACTAACCCGCCTTTTCGTTTTATGGTTCTTTCAGCAGTTAAGATTGAATTTTTAAGAAAGAATCTAGACGAATGTAATGAATGGTCGTTCATAAAACCATTTTTCTCTGTAATAATCCAGTTTGGATTTGCGAAATGTGCAGATACTTGATTGTTGAAAATATTTCTTAGGAATATTTCAAATAAGTTTAAAACTGGATAAAAAGATTGTGCAACTCTTAAGTTTGCTCTGTATAATTTTTGCGCTTTTGTTTTTGAGTTACCTGAAGCTAATAAAAATCTGTTTAATCTAGGTTGAGAAAGATAGTATTCAAGCTTATTATATTCCATTAATTTTTTCCTAAAAAGATTGATTTTACAAATATATGCCGTATCTTTACACTGTAATGCTTAATCAAGCCTCTTTTCTCCTAAAGAAAACGTAATTAAGTGAAAGATTTTACTTAAAGCTCTTTGGTTTTTCCGAGGAGCTTTTTTAATATTAACCACCACTGCTACACAAGTGGAAAAACCTTCATATATACTCCTAAATCTTTTTAGATTAAAGAAGGTCTATTTCGCTTTACATTTTCCAAATATATTAAAATTTTCTTACAAGTCATTAAAAAAAAGACGCGTCATTGCCATGTCTTGCGTGAGGGATGGCAGAGAAAATCCTTTATGTTTTTTCTTTAAAAACATAAAGATTGCAGCGAACAGCCCGACCCGAAGTTGCCAGGAGGAATGACGAAGCCAACTGCAGGGTCACGCCCATACTTCGGCTACGCTCAGCATAAATAAAGAATTTTAAAAAACAAATCCGCTTCAAAAGGAGCGGATTTATCAAACTAAAAATCTAAAAACAAACTACTAACTAAACTCTTTATCAGGATTGTATCCTAAATACGGCATGGATTGTTCTTTGAAAACAACACCGTATTCCTCTAATTCTTTTAAAATAGGCACATACACTTCCTTACGAATGGGTAATTGAACTCCGGGAGTTGTAATTTTACCATTCAGTATTAATAATGTTGCCATTGCAACAGGCAAGCCTACAGTTTTTGCCATGGCTGTATAGGTTTGATCATCCCCAATACAAACCATTTTGGAATCTATTTGTTCTTTTTTGCCATTTAATTCGTATCCAAATTTGTGATACATGACAATCATATCTTTATCATCTTGCTGAAGCGTCCAACTATCAGTCAAGATCTTTTCCAGAATTTGTGCCGGAGTGGCATTCTTCAAGCCTACAATTTTATTGCGATTGAACAAGTCCAATTCCAACAATTTGTCCCACATGATATCGTCCTGATCAATCTTAAGAATCAAACGAGTCTTGATTTCCACGGAATCCGTGGGATGATACGGCAAGAAAGAATTCACGTATTCTCTGTAACTCATGTTCTCCGAATCCTCCATTACGTAACTATCGTCTGTCATTCCTAATTGTACAAACATATTCCAAGCTTTAGAAAAACCAACTCTACGTATCGTTCCTCGGTATAAAGTCAGTACATTATCTAAACCATACACACTGCGGTATTTCAAGGAATCCCGATTGGAATAGGCTTCAAATCGGCCAAACTCTTCCACTTCTAGAAATTCCGTTCTGCGAAACAAATTACAATACGGAATGTATTTATACGTTCCTTCCTGAATAAATTTGGCAGCGCCTCCTTGTCCTGCCAAAACCACATTGCGTGGCGCCCAGGTAAATTTATAATTCCAAAGATTCGTGTCGGATTCCGGCGCTACGAGTCCACCACAAAAAGATTCAAAAAGAAGCATTTCTCCGCCTTTTTCTTTAATTTCATCAATCACTTTCATCGCACTCATGTGGTCAATACCTGGATCAAGTCCAATTTCATTCATGAAAATGAGATTGTTTTCTTTGGCGGCAGCATCTAATTCCTGCATGGCATCGCTCACATAAGAGGCGGTAACCAGATGCTTTTTATATATTATACAATCTTTAGCCACTTCGATATGCAAATGAGCCGGCAACATCGAGATGACAATGTCAGCATTTTCAATTGCTTTTTTTCGTTGCTCATTATCGTAAATATCTAAAGCAATTGCAGTTGCGTTTTTATGATCATTGGTTTTACGCTGAGCTAAAGCCAAAGACAAATCACCAATAATTAAATGCAAGTTTTCTTTTTCTGATTTACTTAAAAGATAATGTATCAAAGAGGAAGCTGATCTTCCCGCCCCGATGATTAAAATTGTTCTCATTTTTATTTATTTACAACACAAACATACAAAAATGTTGTATTTATAACAAATAACTCAAAATAATTTACTGAGAAAGCTTTTATTCTTTTAGTTCTTTCTTTTACGTTTTAAAAATAAAAACAATAGTCTGCTTAGTGTACCGTTAAATTAAGTTCATTTGAAAGTATCGTGCCAAATACTTTTAAAGTTAGGAGATATGAAATACTTTTGCATCAAACATCATTATCATGGACAAAAAGATACTTACAACGGGAACTATTCTGGGAATGATTGCAATAATTTTTGGTGCTTTTGGCGCACATGCCCTAAAAAAAGTACTGTCTATTGAGCAATTAAATACTTTTGAAACAGGCGTACGCTACCAAATGTACCATGCACTGTTTTTATTGTTTCTTGGACTCCTGAAAGACCTCTCTCAAAAAACAAAAAAAACGCTCTATAATTTAGTGCTTTTCGGTGTAATTCTATTTTCTGGCTCCATTTATCTATTGGCAACAAACACCCTTACTTCGTTTGATTTTAGCATCATTGGATTTATAACTCCTATTGGCGGACTCCTATTAATACTGGCCTGGGGCGTTTTATTGATAAATATTTTAAATAAAAAGTCACAAATTTAGACGAAACAAATTCTATCTGAAATTTAATATCTACTTTTGCAGTCTATAAAAACAAACTACACAACAAAATATTTATGGACAATAACACACTTTTCACGCAATCGATTTCGTTAAAAGAATTAGGAATTGAAAATGCAAAAATTCATTACCAGTTATCTCCTGATGAATTACACGACATCACCATCAAATCTGGTCAAGGAATCGAAGTATCAAGTGGATCATTAGCGGTCAACACAGGAGAATACACAGGCAGATCTCCGCTGGATCGTTTTATCGTGAAAGACAGCGTCACTGAAAACGAAGTGTGGTGGGGAAAAGTAAACATCCCTTTCTCGACAGAAGCTTTTGAAAAATTATACAACAAGGTTACCGCTTATTTATCCGGCAAAGAAATTTTTGCGAGAGATTCTTATGTGTGTTCAGACCAAAATTACAGATTAAATGTCAGAGTAGTGACAGAAACCGCTTGGGCCAACTTATTTTGCTACAACATGTTTTTAAGACCTGAAATGGAGGAATTAGCAGACTTCGACCCCGAATGGACTTTACTTTGCGTGCCTAGCTTTATGGCAGATCCAATTATAGACGGAACACGTCAAAGCAATTTCGCAATTCTTGATTTTACACGAAAAGTAGTTTTAATAGGCGGAACCGGATATACAGGTGAAATAAAAAAGGGAATTTTCTCTGCCTTGAATTTCATTTTGCCAGTTTTCAAAAACACCTTACCAATGCATTGCAGTGCCAACGTTGGTAAAGATGGTGATACAGCTATCTTCTTTGGATTATCAGGAACCGGAAAAACAACTTTATCAGCTGATCCTAACAGAAAATTAATTGGCGACGATGAACATGGTTGGACGAATGAAAATACCGTTTTCAATTTTGAAGGAGGGTGTTATGCAAAAGTCATCAACCTTTCTGAAGAAAATGAACCTGACATTTTTCGCGCTATAAAAAAAGGAGCAATTCTGGAAAATGTAATTATCAATAAAGATACGAATGACGTTGATTTTGAGGATATTTCCATTACACAAAACACGAGAGTAAGTTATCCTATTTTTCATATTGATAATATTCAGCAAGGTTCCATTGGAGAAAATCCTAAAAATATATTCTTTTTGACCGCGGATGCGTATGGTATCCTGCCTCCCATTGCACTACTAACTCCGGGACAAGCAGCGTATTATTTCATCTCAGGATACACAGCAAAAGTTGCCGGAACTGAAGCAGGAATCACAGAACCTCAACCCAATTTCTCGACGTGTTTTGGAGCGCCATTTATGCCATTACACCCAACAAGATATGCTGAAATGTTAACTAAAAAAATGAAAGATGCCAATGTAAAAGTCTGGCTTATCAATACAGGATGGACTGGTGGCCCTTACGGAGTAGGAAGCCGAATGAAATTAAAATACACCCGTGCCATGATTACCGCTGCATTAAACGGAGAATTGGACGATGTACCGTATGAGAACCACCACGTTTTTGGAATTGCAAAACCGCAAACCTGTCCAAATGTTCCCAGCGAAATTCTAAATCCCAGAAATACATGGGAAGATCCAGAACTTTACGATAAAAAGGCAATAGAATTAGCTCAAAAATTTAAAGCCAACTTCACCAAATTTGAAGAATTTGCCAATGCCGAAATTATGGCTGGAGCACCAATCGCATAAGGTATTATTAATTCAAAAACCAATAGAGCCGTTCGTAAAGAGCGGCTCTATTTTATTTAGGACAAACCGTAACAAAAAGCCATAAATAAATACCTATCAAGTATTTATACCACAATCCATTTTTTGTCGTTAAATTAGTAATCATCAATCATCCGAGCTGGAATAGCAAACCGGCGAAGCAATCAAAAATCAATTATGTTAAAACAATTTTTCATTCTGTGTTCCGGCTCAGACAAAGACCTACTCGTAGGCTGTTCCGAAGGCGAACAAACCAAATATGTAGGTATTGGCGCCACTGTTTTCTTTACTGCGGTCATGGCTTTTCTTGCCAGTTCGTATGCATTGTTCACCGTCTTTGACAGTATGTATCCCGCAATCGCATTTGGTATCGTTTGGAGTTTACTCCTATTTAATTTGGATCGTTTTATTGTTTCCACTATTCGAAAAAGAGATAAATTTGGAAGTGAATTTCTGCAGGCAACTCCCCGAATTATTTTGGCGGTAATCATTGCGATCGTCATTTCGAAACCATTAGAAATTAAAATCTTCGAGAAAGAAATCAACACCGTTTTATTGAAAGAGAAAAATGCGATGGCTTTAAATAACAAAAAGGAAGTGGCCAATTATTTCAAATCGGATTAAACAAAAAAGTTACCGAAACCCAACCTATTATTGATGGATTTGACGGTCTAATGGCACGAATCAATGCCTTGGATAAATTACCGTGGCTGCCTTCGTTCTTTATCACACTCTTGTTTTTAGCCATTGAAACTTCTCCTATTATTGCTAAACTTTTATCTCCAAAAGGGGAATACGACTATAAATTAGAAGATTTAGAAACAGCGTTGAAAGCAACAATCGAGCAAGACAAATACCAACGTTCTTTATTGGTAAAAACTAGTGCGATGATGCACGATAAAGTCTATGGAGACATTGCTCAAGACAAACAGTTGTATGATTTACAACGAAAAAACGCTGCCGATTTGCTCGAATTACAATCAAATAATTTTGTAGAAAAGCAGAAAAGAACACTTTAAGTCTAAAGTCGAAAGTCCTAAAGTCAAAAGGAAGTAAATATCTTTTGACTTTATAACTTTCGACTTTAATATTAATTACATAAAACTTAAAATTTCTTTTTTGAAAGCGTCATATTCGCCTTGCAAAATCAATCCGTTATCTAGTAATTTTTTATAATTCTGCAATTTTTCAAAAAGTTCGTCTTGCGATAAATCGCTTAAAGATTTGTCTTTTGATATTACTGTAGACTCTTCAAAATCTTGGTTTTCAGCAGTGAAATTAGGTGGTGAAACAGGCATTAGTTCAGCAAAATTAGTCACTTCTTCCGTTTCCATTTCTTCAATAATTTCATCTTCTGCCATTGGTGAAAACGGAATTGCATCTACAAGTGTTGCATTTAATACTCCTCCTGTTTTCAATATATCCAATTGTTCTTTGGCATACGTAAAAATTTTACGCGCTTGGATTTTAGGAATATAATCAATAGAAACTTCCATATTTGTTTTGGTTGTAAATGAAAACTCAGAACCCAAAATATTTTCTTTTACAAAAGTTCCTTCAACCTCATCCCAAGTGTAATCAATAAAATTCATTGAAAGTCCCAGATTTTTAGGCTGACAAATGATAATTCTTTTATTCGTCATCACAATACTATCCGGCAAAACAGTAATCGCTGGTTTTTTTTGAACAGCAATATATCCGATTTCTTCATTTTTCATCAATAAGTCACTCAGTTTTGAAGCGATTTTTTCAATGGCTTTTGGGTCTTGTTCTTCGTTTAAAAACTTTTTAAATTGTTCTTTCATGTGATATGCTGAATTTATCTCAGTAAGTATTTATAATTTTAATCTAAATATATTCGCAAAAGTAATGCCTAATTGACTAATTCTTGAATTTCACTCTGCAATTTCTTTGTTAAACTTTTGAAAACCAAATCATAGGAATGATCCACCAACTCTTTTATCAGCGCATCCGCAACTGATTCATTTACAGCAACTGTATTCCAATGGGTTTTACTCATGTGAAAACCCGGTTGAATGTCAACGTATTCAGCGCGCAATTCCTGAGCACGCTCTGGATCACATTTTAAATTAACTGATGGCTGTCCTTTCTCCCACTGACTTAAAGAAGACAATGCAAACATTTTTCCACCCACTTTAAACACCAATGTATCTTCGTCAAAAGGAAAGTGTTCCGTTACTCCTTTTTTAGACAAGCAATATTCGTAGTACGTTTCCAGGTTCATCTCTTGAAATTATTTTTCATTCAATCATTTAAAATAGCGTACAAAACCGGCTTACTCGGACTCGCATCATTTTCAAAAGAGGCAATTTGTAAATTCAACAAATAACCGCCATCTTTCACTTCATCAGCCACAAAAATCATCTCCGTAATCGTACAATTCAATCTGGCTTCTGCATTCAGATTGTTGACATCGGTCACATTCCAAAAAGCTTTGTGTGCCAATAATTTCCTTTCATCATGCTCTTTATCCACGCTGGGCAAATCAATTAGCAAGTGCTGAATCCCGCTTTCGCGAATGAATAACGCAGCATCTTCATTTAGATAAGGCGGATTCGTATTCGAATATTTTAAAGATTTTTTTATTTTAAAATTAGGAAGTGTTCTGATAATTAAGGCTTCTTTTGGAACACCTAATTTCAGTATCACATCGAGCGCAGTCGAGATGTTATCCAGTGTAATCACTAAATCTCCTCCTTGCATTTCCGGCACAACCGAAATCAACTCAGCTAAAAAAATAAACTGTTTTAAAGATTGATTAACACTGTAAAATTCACGTGTAATATGTCCCAAACATTCCGTATGCGTTCCGTGTCCGTGTGGATTGAAGAAAATATTATTGAAATTAGTAGACGACTTTCCTTCCGAAACTTTCCCTATCCAATCCCCAAAAATAACGGGTTCAATGACTGGTTTCTCGATATACCAAGCAATTGGATTCTCGTCTGTATTTGTTAATGGAATCGAAATATCAATGGGTTTTGATAAATCGACTTCAATGGCTTGGTTGTTATGTTGGATTGTTGCTAACATTTACGCTGAATTTATTTCAGCATCTCATCTGGAGATACTTTATAAGTTCAAATATAAATCTTTTAATTCAGGATTTAAAAGTTTTGCAACATTCCATTTCCAGTCTTTATGCCAATTTTTAAGTTGTTTTTCTATTTTAAAGATAGCACTTAAGTAGCAAGAAAGATATATTGTCGCAATTATTAAAATACGACATTAAATTTTAGTCATCACTTAAATCTTCCAAATCTTCCAAATAGATTAAAATTGTAGCATTCTATTTTTTTGTAAAAACTGCGCCGGTACCATTTCTATGACAATCAATTCTGTTTTTTAAATTTTTTGTGGCACCCACGTACAAAACAGTACTGTTTTTATTCGTCAAAATATATGTAAATCCTTTTTCCATACAAAATCAATTAAAATTAAATAGATCCTGAAACTAGTTCAGGATAAATAAATCTGAAGCAATTCCATCTGTCAAAAATTTTCCTTTTTTGGTTGGCTTTAAAATCCCATTTTCAATAAAAAGCAAATCATCATCAAGAAATTTTCGAGATTGATTGTTCAAATATTCCAAATACCCACTTCCGAATTCGCTTTCAATTTTATCCAAAGAAACACCCCAAATCGTTCGTAAACCCGTCATAACATATTCATTATATCGGTCCATAACAGAAAGAATTTCGATTTCATTGGGTATTTTACCCTCTTGAATGGATTTTAAATACAGCGCATTATTCGACACATTCCAACTTCTGGAAACTCCATCATAACTGTGTGCTGAAGGACCAATTCCAATGTATTTTTTTCCCAACCAATACGCTGAATTATTCTTCGAAAAATAGTTTTCCTTCCCAAAATTTGACAATTCGTAGTGAATAAAATCATTGGCTTCGAGCATTTCGATTAAAATAGCAAAGTGCTCTTGCGCGACATCATCTTTAGGCGCTGCAATTTTCCCTGTTTGAATGAGTTTATTCAACGCTGTTTTAGGCTCTACCGTCAAAGCATAACTCGAAATATGCGGAATCCCAAAACTCAATGCTGTTTCAATATTTTGTTTCCATTTCTCATTGCTCATTTGCTGCGCCTGTTCGCCATTTTGGCTCGAGTCCGGAATTCCGTATATTAGATCGAGAGAAATGTTGTCAAAATACTGAGTAGCAACTTCTAAACATTTTCTGGCTTCCGCCGAATTATGAGCTCGGTTCATCAATTGTAAATCGTCTTCAAAGAACGACTGAATCCCAATACTTAGCCGATTAATTTTGCTTTTAGATAATTCGATTATTCGTTCACTTGACAAATCATCTGGATTGGCTTCCAGTGTAATTTCAGGATTATCTGAAACAGAATAGTATTTGTACACTTCCGCAATCAGGAAATTAATTTCTGCTGAAGTTAAAACACTTGGCGTTCCTCCGCCAAAATAAATGGTTTCGACAATTTCGTTTTTAAATTCGCTTTTACGCATTTGAATTTCTTTGGCAATAGCCAAAACCATTTCTTCTTTCTTCTTCATCGATGTTGAAAAATGAAAATCGCAGTAATGACACGCCTGCTTGCAAAAAGGGATATGGATGTAGATTCCGCTCATTTAGTAGTGGTCAGTTTTAAGAAAGTGGTCAGTGGTCAGATTTTTAGTGTTCAGCCTTAAGAAAGTGTTCAGTGAGCAGTTATTTAGTAATCATATATGTACTGAATACTAAAAAACTGAACACTAATCACTCCTTTTTAACTCCAAACTTTTCAGGGTTCAATATCATATAATTAACAAGTTTTCCAATTTCTAAACTTTCAGAGATAAATTCCTGATAAATAGCTTCAGAAATATATTTACAAGACACAGAAAACTCTAACCACACTTGTGTTTCTGAATTTTCTCCATCAGAATCGGTCAACTTACTATAAAAATGTTTAGGGTAAATCCTCTTTCTATAGGCTTCGGCAATAGTTGCAGGAACACTCCTTGAAGAACGCCGAATTTGATCCGTTAATGAATAGGTTTCTTCCTTTGGAAATGATTTTTTATAGGCTAATAAATCTTGGAATCTCATATGATACAATTTAAAAAACGGAATACTCTTACTTAATTAAAACTGCTGAAAACTGACTACTCATCCCAGTCCAACACAACTGAACACTAAAGCACTGAACACTGATCACTTTTTTATTCGTTCTTCGTTTTGTTTCACAAAAGCATCCCAACCCGTATAACTTTTCTCTCCCACCACTTTCCCGGAATTGAAAAAATGACAAACCGCAGCTGCTAATCCATCTGTACTGTCAAGATTTTTAGGCAATTCTTTTAATCCTAAAAGTTGCTGTAGCATTTTGGCAACTTGTTCTTTGCTGGCGTTTCCATTTCCGGTAATCGCCATTTTTATTTTCTTAGGTTCGTACTCCGTAATGGGAATATCTCTCGAAAGTCCCGCTGCCATAGCCACGCCTTGCGCGCGTCCTAACTTCAGCATCGATTGTACGTTTTTACCAAAGAAAGGCGCTTCAATCGCAATTTCGTCTGGATTGTGGGTATCGATTAACTCAATGGTGCGTTCAAAAATGATTTTGAGTTTTTGATAATGATTGTCGTATTTGGACAATTGCAATTCGTTCAGTTGCAAAAACTCCATTTTTTTATTGACAATTTTTATCAATCCAAAACCCATAATCGTCGTTCCGGGGTCAATTCCTAATATGATGCGCTCGTTTGCCAAAAGTTTTAGTTTTTTATTACACAAAGATACTCAAAGGGAACACAGAGGTACACAAAGATTAATTTTACAATCGACCAAACAAAAAACTTTGCACTGCTTAGTAATTTCTTTGTGAATCTTTGTGAAATAGCTTTTTCAAAATACTTTTTCTTTTCTTTGCGGTATGATTACAATTCCACACAAAACTAAGCAATTCCTCGTACTTCTAATCAAAGTTTTGATTGTGTGCGGTGCGTTTTATTTTATTTACAATCAATTGGCTAATAATGACAAACTGGATTGGCAGAAATTCATCGTTTTATTCCAGAAAAATCAGTCTATTGGCGGAATCGCCTTTATTTTACTACTGAGTGTTTTGAATCGGTTTTTTGAAATTTTGAAATGGCAAAATTTAGTTGAATTCATTCATGAAATCTCAGTAGGAACAGCAACCAAACAAGTTCTTGGCGCATTAACCGCGGGACTTTTTACACCCAATGGAGTTGGAGAATATGCCGGAAAAGCGTTATTTTTTGATAAATTAAACACTAAAAAAGTCATATTCTTAAATCTGATCTGCAACGGAATCCAAATGATATTGACCGTTATTTTTGGGGTTTTCGGATTGCTATTTTTTAATGCGCAGTACCATGTGATTACCACAAAAACAGTAGCGTTACTTTTTGGATTTCTGATACTTCTCTTCATTGTTTTATTTTCGGCCAAAAAAATTACTATCAAAGGGTATTCGATCGAAAAACTGATCCATAAGATTAATGAAATTCCAAAACCCATTCATCAAAAAAATATCTTTTTGGGTATTTGTCGCTATCTTGTTTTCTCGCACCAATACTACTTTTTGTTTCTGGCTTTTGATGTTGATTTGCCTTATTTTACCCTAATTGCCACCATTTCCTCTGTTTATTTCTTAGCTTCTTCCTTGCCTACTTTTCAATTTTTAGACTTTGCCGTAAAAGGAAGTGTTGCGGTTTATTTCTTTGGGATTTTAGGTGTAAATGAATGGATTGTTATTTTCATTTCGACTTTAATGTGGTTTTTGAATGTGGTTTTACCCGTAATAATTGGCACTTATTATGTGTTGAACTTTAAAATCCTCTCTCCTCCCGGAGCTTCGGGACTCCCTAAAGGTGAGAGAGATAAAACTTATTAAAATAATTATGATTACAAATATTTTATTTTTGGTACTTTTGATTTATGCCGTTTTTATTGGACTTTTGATTTATGGTCTCATTAAAGTGAATACAATTGATTATATTGGCTTACAGCCAAAAACAAAATTCTCAATTATCGTTCCTTTTCGGAATGAAGCTGAAAATTTACCCATTCTATTAGACAGTTTGTCGAAGCTGAATTATCCGATGGAATTGTTCGAAGTGATTTTGGTCGATGATGAATCGGAAGAAGTGTTCAGTGTCCCGTGCTCATTGTTCCGTGTTCGGATAATAAAGAACATTCGGATTTCAAACTCACCCAAGAAAGATGCAATTGTAAATGCGATGCAAATTGTAAATGCAGACTGGATTATCACCACCGATGCCGATTGTGTAGTTGATAAAAACTGGTTATTGACCTTGGACAATTACATTCAGCTCCATGATGTGGCGATGATTGCCGGGGCAGTAACGTATGATTGTGGCAATTCATTTTTGCATCATTTTCAGCAATTGGATTTGGCGAGTTTACAAGGCGCAACCATTGGGAGTTTTGGTATTAACAAAGGATTTATGTGCAATGGCGCCAACTTTGCGTACACGAAATCCTTTTTCCAAAAACTGAATGGCTTCGAAGGAAATGACAGCATTGCCAGTGGCGACGATGTGTTCCTGTTGCAAAAAGCGATTGCAAAATCCCCTGAAAAGGTGCATTATCTAAAATCTCGAAATACTATTGTCACCACAAGGCCATTGAACAATTGGAAATCATTATTCCATCAGCGCGTTCGCTGGGCCTCTAAAACAAGTTCGTATCAAAGTACTTTCGGGAAAGGATTGGGACTGTTAGTATTTGCGGGGAATTTGTGTTTGGTGATAGGCGCTGGGTGTTGGGTGTTGGGCGTTATTCCGTTTCTAAATATAGTTTTACTGTTCCTTTTAAAATTTCTTGTTGATGCTGTTTTGATATACGAAACCAACTCTTTTTTAACCAAAACCAAAATACGTTATTTGATTTTGAGCAGTTTGTTTTATCCTTTTTTTAGTACAAGCGTGGCTTTGTATTCTGTGTTTGGAAAATACGAATGGAAAGGCAGAAGATTTTAGAATCCTGATCCGAGCCAAAAAGTAAATACTAACGTAATCTGAAATCAAAAATAGCTACTCTTCATTCGAAAATCCTTTTAAGAACTACTCTACTTTGAGAATCACCGGAAGAATAAATTGTATTTTTACGGGAATACCGCGCTTTATAGCTGGGTTAATTTTTGGAAAATCAACTAAACGAACTTTAAGAATACTGTCAATTTTGATTTTGTCATAAGCCACGGAATCTTTGGGAAACTGCGGCTCAAATTGCATCGTTGCATTTGGAAAAACCGTGACCTTAACTTCAATCGTATCCAGTTCCGGATAAAGAATTGCAAGGGTATCCACACTCAATTTCTCCTGAATCAGCTGGGTTAAAACATCAAAAAAACACTGTTGGCGTTGCTTTTTATCTTCTATTTTTTCACAATCTACTACTGATGGGTATTCATCGACTTCTTTCCAGTTGATGGATTTCAGTTCCTTTTGCAACAATTCTTTTTCCGAGGGAATTTGCTTGTCTAAGTATTGACAGGAATTAAAAAATATAAATACTAAAAAAAGGTAATTCTGCTTCAAGGTTTTGTGTTTGAATTGGACTAATATTCTATAAAAATACAATTATTTTTTTTGAGATGCTTTCGAAAGCAAATAATCTTCGTAGTTTTCAGCAAACCATTTCTTTTTGATCGCAGCGGCAATTTCTTTTTGATCGGAATACGAAGCCACCAATCGATCTGGAAGAACAGCAGTTTGGATTGTATATTTATAAAATTCCTCCTAATTCAATACCGAGTTTGGGTCTGATTTTTTATCGAAAAAATCAAAAAAAGCGCATCAAACTCTTTCAAATAAAAATTCAATACTTTTGAGTGTTCAAAATTAGTAAAAATAAATTTATGGATGTACTGCTTTTGGTTCTTGGTTTTATGTGTATGATTTTAGGCGTTTTTGGTAGTTTTTTACCGGTTCTGCCCGGACCTGGCATCAGTTGGGTTGGATTGGCATTACTGTATTTCACAAATGCTGTTCCGGTAAATTATTGGATTTTAGGAATTACTTTATTGATCACCGTGATCTTGTCGGTTTTAGATTACGTGATTCCGGCAAAGGGAACTAAGCGATTTGGCGGAAGCTCCTATGGTATTTGGGGCACTAACATCGGATTGATTGTGGGTATTCTTGCTCCTGTCCCTTTTGGATTCATTATCGGCCCTTTTGTTGGTGCGTTGATAGGTGAACTTATTTATGATTTTAAAGGCCATAATCGAGCTTTGAGAGCGGCTACAGGTTCCTTTATAGGGTTTCTGGCATCCAGCTTTATGAAATTTGTGGTTTGCGTGATGTATTTAGGATTGTTTGTGTGGATTGTCTGGAATTATAAATCTGAGTTATTTTAAGGGAAATACGAAATGAAAGGCATGTATGCTAACCCACTGAACTCCCAAACCTGCTACATTTAAATCAAAAAAGCTATCCACAAAGTGGAAAGCTTTTCATTGGTCTAACTACTAAACCCGCTACGAGTTACAAATTCGCAGCAAACAACACAACTAACGTTAAAAACCTTTTAGGGGCAAAAAAGCCTTTCTGTTACGAAAGGCTTTCCCCAATATTGCGGTCTGGACGGGACTAATCTATGTGTTTTGTTATCAGTGATCTAAGTTGTTTTACTTTTTTATGTTTCCGAATTGTATGTCTATTTTATTGATTTAATAATGGCTATATCTTTTTGTTTTAATCAAAAACTACATCTTCATCAATTATTTCTGCAACATTCGTTGTGGGTAAAATATACTGATTAAAGGGTGTGTCTTCTGTTTTAGAGTGTAAAACTCCTCTAGTTGTACCAATTGTAAGCATTGCCATATGAGCGACAAAATTTTTTGGAAAAATCATTTTACCTTCCTTGGCAAAACTTTTCCATGCGGAATTATCAATTTGAAAAAAACAACTTACCTGAATACTCATAAATGGTTTTTGCTTCATTTCAAAAGTAAATTTCGTTGTAACTGAAAATCTTTTGTCATCCGAATTTAAGCCAAAAGTTAAGTTGGTATTCAGTTTAATTTTACCTTTTTCAGAATGATTTTCTGGAAATAAAGCAAACTGCTCAGTTTTTATCTGAATTAAGCTGAAACTAATTTTATTATTATCTTCCATTACATTGCCTTTTCTAAAGGTTGAAAAGTTGTTTGATTTAATATGTTATAAACAACTTTCATATTTGAACCTTCTTTTTTCTTAAAATTACTCAATGGTTTACTATATGAATTGCCAGTTGAAGCCAAATCTTCCGACCAACTTTCTTGAATTGCTTTTATATTTTCTGCTTTAATTTCAATTTCATTTACTGACTTGTAATCAATAATTTCCATCAAGACAATTCCTAATGCGGTTTCTAACTTATCAACCGTTTCAAAAGTCATGTTTTCTTGGCCTTTGACAATTTTATTCACATGCTGTGCAGAAACGTTCATTTTTTCTGCTAAATCTTTTTGTGACCAACCTTTGTCTTTTAATGCTTCAAGAACATTAACTGCTACTTTTGCTGATTGATCTAATCTTTTTTTGTTGGTTTTATAATGGTCCAACTTTGCAAGAAAATTAGATGGTTCATTACTTACTAATTTTGCAAATTTTTCTAATCTTTCGTTTTGTGTCATGGCTTTAAATTTCAAACGTTTCAAAATCATCTTGGTCTAGAATTCCTTCTTCTTTTAGATAATTTCTAACGTCATTCAATTTTAGTAATTCTTTTTGTAAATGTGGTCTGTCATTCATCGTGCCTACGAGCTTTATTGCTCCTCCGGTAACTATGAATGTATTAGGTGCTATTCTAATGGCGTATATACGTAACCATTTCTTCTGGCTGTTTGTTTTGGCTTTTTCTTGTTGAAGTTCTTTTTGAGAATAGTCACCGTCTCGTAACGGTTTAAAAGCTAATGATAATGTTTCGTCATTACTTTTTGTTCCAGAAATTGCCAATTCTTTGAGTCTTTCAAATAAAAATAAGGCTTCATCCCTTGTGTATGAAATTGCTTGTTGAATGCTGATAGTTTTTCCATAATAACCACTATTCAAATCGTTTTGATGCAAAGTGAAAAAATCGTGTAAATATTGAGGGTCTAATAACCATTGGTCGATACATTTAGTTGCTTCATCTTCTGGTTCTCCTGGAAGGTGAATAGAAAATAATCCCTGCTTATTTTCTTGGGCAAATATAGGAACTATTTTCATAAAATCAACTTATAGGTTTATTTTTTAGCAAAATTATATGATTTTACAATACTATGGAAACTTAGTTATTAACATAAAATCTTGTTTCTTCCTCAATTACATCTTATGTTATTCGCAAAGACTTTAAAAACAATAGGTTGTAGGCTATTTGTAACATCCTCTTTGTTTTCCTAAAAAGGTTATTTATTTCTATCTGCTTTACCCGATCATAGCATTCTCACTGATTTTTTCTATTATGCTGATTACTTTATGAGCATCGCCATCATCAAAAACCCCTAATAAACCATTGTCATTTGCATTTGTAAATGGTGATTCAAAGAGCATACTAGGCTCTATGGTGCCGTTTTTAGTAAGGTACGAAATGATGTTTTGAATAAAGGTTTTTGGTCTGCTCTTAAGTTTCCATTGCTTAGAAAGTCTGCAAAAGCATCTTGTGCTGCTTTTACATCTAGACCAATAATACTTCTAATGAATATGCCAAGTGGTTCTTGTCCGTACTCCTTAACAAAATCCTCTCTTGTACCTCTTTCCACGCCATCAAAAAGTAAATCTTCTAATAGGATGCACACCTAAAAGTGAGCCTTTTTCCTCCTGAGATTGAGAAATTTTAGCCGTTAAGAAACAGCCATTAAATCAAAAAAGCTATCCACAAAGTGGAAAGCTTTTCATTGGTCTAACTACTAAACCCGCTACGAGTTACAAATTCGCAGCAAACAACACAACTAACGTTAAAAACCTTTTAGGGGCAAAAAAGCCTTTCTGTTACGAAAGGCTTTCCCCAATATTGCGGTCTGGACGGGACTCGAACCCGCGACCCCATGCGTGACAGGCATGTATTCTAACCAACTGAACTACCAAACCTCTGCGTTATTGCGGTGGCAAAGATACAATAGATTTCCGTTTACGCAAGTGTTTTTTGAAAAAATAATTGATAAAAAACCGTACTATCACCCAAAGTTTTGTTTTTCAACCAAGTACGTCAGTACTATTTTTTCAAAACTTTCATTCACACTCACCGGAATGTACTTTATTCGGTTTTGAGAGCACGTTAAAGCCAACTTCTTGAAGTACATTTCTACTTGTTTTTCATATTCCTCCTTCACATTATCGGCAAAAACTGCTACTTCCTCTCCTGTTTCTATATCAATAAACTTTCGCGGGGCGTTATCAAAGTCAAAATTAAGCTCTGTTTTATTGTCAACAACATGAAACAAAACCACTTTATGCTTGTTGTGTTTCAAATGTTGTAAGGCATCAAACAGCGCTTTTTCATTACCGGATTGAAACATATCGGTAAATACAATAATCATCGAACGGCGGTGGATTTTCTCGGCTATTTGATGCAAGAAAGTAATTGCATCCGTACTTTTAGTAGTCGCAGATTTCTCTAAAAGTCCTTCAAGCGCATTCAAAATCATTCGATGGTGGCGATCACTGCCTTTTTCAGGCGCGTAGTACTCGTAACTGTCCGAAAACACACTTAGCCCCACAGCATCACGTTGCTTCTTCAAGAGATTCATTAATACTGCCGAAGCCAAAACTGAAAAACCAATCTTATTCTCAAAAAAATTCTGATTCTCTTTCAATTTCGGATAATGCATCGATGAGGAATTATCAATGATAATATGACACCGCAAATTTGTCTCTTCTTCAAATCGCTTGACGTACAAGCGTTCCGTTTTGGCAAACAGCTTCCAATCAATATGTTTGGTACTTTCGCCTGCGTTATACACTTTATGCTCCGCAAATTCAGCCGAAAATCCATGAAACGGACTTTTATGCATTCCAGAAATAAACCCTTCCACCACTTGATGCGCCAGCAATTCCAGATGCTGGAAACTAGAAATTTTCTCTATTTGCGATTCGATCTTCATATCCCAAATATATTAAAAGATTGAACGATTTAAAAATTAAACTATTACAGAAACTCAATTTAGGAACTGAAATAAATTCAGCTTAAACAAAAAAAAGGCTTGACTCTCGCCAAACCTTTTCTCTGAATCCAGTACAGATCCTATATAAATCATAATCTACTGATTACAACAATGCGTCTAAACTATCCGCGTAGGTTTGCTTTGGAGCAACTCCTACTTGCTTTCCTACTACTTCTCCGTTGTGAAAAACCAAAACAGTTGGTATATTTCTTACTCCGTATTTGGCAGCAAATTCTTGATTTGCATCCACATCTACTTTTCCTATCACTACTTTTCCTTCGTATTCCGTACTCAATTCATCAATGATTGGTCCTACCATTCTACACGGCCCACACCAAGCAGCCCAAAAGTCCACCATTACCGGTTTGTCAGATTTCAAAACCAATTCTTCAAAATTCGCGTCTGTTATTGCTAATGCCATACTATTTTATTTAAAGTTTATCGTTTGAATTTTTAAAATTCAAAACTAGAATACAAATTTAGAAATTAAAAACTAATCAAACACTATTCCTGAATTAGTTTTGACTATTAACACATTGCCAATTCTTATTCAACACATTCAGTGTACCTCCATTTATTACTTATTTGGAGCTATTTCCTGCTGTACGCTGTATTCCAGATTAACAAAAACTACGGCTAAAAAAGCCTTGTTTTTCTAAATCGGGAGATGCCGCTCCCATCAGGGCTAGGGGTTTCCTGAAAACTAGAATATTTATTCCTAAAAAAAGACCGTCATTTCAGATAGTCTTTTTAAAAAATCTAACTTTTTGTGTTTATAAACTGTATTTTACTCCAAGTGTTAATCCCAATCCGCTGATTCCAACATAAGAACTCAGCTCATCCGTAGGTCTGGAAGTATCCACGGTATTAAACTGAGCGTTATTAGAGTTACTGTCTAAACGGTCTGAATAATTCGAATGTATCTGAGATATTGTACGCGTATTCAATCGATCTACTCCATTAACCGTAAATTCCGTTGTTTCTTTATCTTTTCCATGAACAGTAAAGTTACGGTATTCCAATTCTGCAAAAGCCGAAAGGTTTTTGGCCAATTTATACGAAGTCCCTAACGCCGCTTGAAAACCTACTGTAGGATTTGGCTTGATGACATCCTTGCTAAATACATTTACACCAGCGCCAGCAACGGCATTTGTTTCAATCGTCAAATCCCCGTGAACAGGCACAATTACCCCAACTTTAGAGTAGGTTTCAAATCCTTTTACTTCTCCCAGAAAAAACACAATTGCAGGAGCTAAATCAAAAGCTGTAATTTGCCCAACGGATCGCAGTGTTGTAGCGCCATCATCGACTCTTTTGACCATTGTTTTATCCGTACTATTATAATAATTGATTCCCATTTCCAGACCCAAACGATCCGTAAAACGGTATCCAACACTGCCAGATGTGCGAAAACCTTCTCCAAAAGACCCCGTAACACTCTCCTCTGAAACTAAATCGCCTCCTACATAAACTGTACTTAGTGCAGACTGGCCTCCAACAGTAGGGAATTCAGTTGCGGCTGTCTGAAGAAAATAGGATCCTCCTAATTTAAAATACCAACTTTCCTTTTTTTCCGTTTGCCCTATCACAATCATAGAACAAAACATAAATCCAAATAAAAATAAATTCTTTTTCATGATTATTGTTGTTTAATTCACACAAACATAATGTAAATTTACCCAACGATTCCGGGCTTTTTAGGCCGTAAAAAGCGCAAACAACAGTTCTGTCAAACGCCAAGCTAAATTTTTACTGTGCGCGCATAATTTTAACAAAAACAACACTAAAAAAAATTAAATTTAACTGTTAAAAAATCAGTTTAACTTAAAATTAATTTGCATTTTTTCCAGTTCAACCAACAATTCATTTGAAATTTTCACTTTCAATTTTCTGCTTGGCATGGTCAGTTTAGTCACTACTTTTATTTCTTCTACTTCAGTTGCCGTACTAATTTCGGGATTTCCTGATTCTAGAGAATCGGTTTCCTCATTTTCGTCTACAAAAACGGCTTCTTCATTTTCCGGAAGTACCACTACATTTTCTACTAATCGCTTTATTTTTTCCAACTCCATAATTTCAAAAGCTACAGTATTATCGCCTTTGTTTTCTTGAAAAATATGATTTAACTTATGGATAAATTCCGCCTCTAAATCATTAATATTCAACAGTAAAATTAGCTTTTTAGCAAATGTAGTCAGCACATCCTGCAGGTATTGCACCAGCACAAATTGTAATCTTGGATCCCCTTTTTTTCCAGTATCCCGATCCGTCCAGCCTTCCTTGACCATTACTTTCATGAACGTAAAATTATTCTGAATCAGAAAATGGCGAAACTTCAAATACTCCTCCCCAAAAATCCGAAACTCATAACTTTCATCGTACCCTTCTAATGTAAATATGCCCCAGCCTTTTCCGTTTTTGGCAACACGATGTTGTACATTATTGATAATCCCCCCAAAAGTCAAATTTTTACTGACATGCAATTCCATGTTCTTGAGTGCTTCTAACTTGGCATTGCAAAAATATTTCATTTCAAATTTGTAATCGTCCAGCGGATGCCCAGAAATATAAATCCCCACCACTTCCTTTTCTTTGGCTAATTTTTCCATTGTGCTCCAATCCTCACAAGGCGGAACAACAGGTTCTTCAATTTGCACATCACTACTTTCTCCAAACAAACTTACTTGAGCTGAATTTTCATTTTCCTGAAATTTAGCTCCGTACCGAATTGCTTTTTCGTAAAAGGTAATTCCATCGCCATCATCATGAAAATATTGTGCTCTAGTAGTTCCTAAAAACGAATCGAAACCACCCGCCAAAACCAGATTCTCCAATGCTTTTTTATTGGCCGCACGCAAATCAATCCGTTTGGTCAAATCAAAAATAGATTTGTATTTTCCGTCTTTTCTATTTTCCACAATCGTAGCCACAGCGCCAGAACCTACACCTTTTACAGCTCCCATCCCAAACCGAACCGCATAATCATCGTTTACCGTAAATTTATAAAACGATTCATTCACATCCGGTCCTAAAACCTGTAATCCCATGCGTTTGCATTCTTCCATAAAGAAAGAAACTTGCTTGATATCACTCATGTTATTGGACAAAACCGCAGCCATATATTCAGCCGGATAATTCGCCTTCAAAAATGCCGTTTGGTAGGCAATCCAGGCATAACAAGTCGAGTGTGATTTATTAAACGCATATTCTGCAAAGGCTTCCCAGTCTTTCCAGATTTTCTCCAGTTTATCTTCAGGATGCCCTTTGGCCGCAGCCTGACTGATAAATTTAGGTTTCATTTTATCCAAAACATCCTTTTGTTTTTTTCCCATCGCTTTACGCAAAACATCCGCATCCCCCTTTGAGAAATCCGCTAGTTTCTGGGACAAAAGCATTACTTGTTCTTGGTAAACGGTAATTCCGTAGGTGTCTTTTAGTAATTCTTCGCAGGCGTCAAGGTCATAAATAATTTCCTCTTCACCGTTTTTTCGCTTGACGAAACTTGGAATATAGGCAATTGGCCCCGGACGATACAAGGCATTCATGGCAATCAAATCGGGAAATACTGTAGGCTTTAATTCCTTCATGTATTTTTGCATTCCCGGACTCTCATATTGAAAAATTCCTACAGTTTCTCCTCGCTGGAAAAGCTCGTAGGTTTTCAAATCATCAATAGGAAACTCATCCGGGTTCAGGTCAATTCCAGTTCTGTATTTTACTAATTTAACCGTATCTTTTATCAGAGTAAGGGTTTTCAAACCCAAAAAGTCCATCTTTAACAAACCGGCACTTTCCACCACCGAGTTATCAAACTGGGTCACATACAAATCCGAATCTTTGGCGGTTGCTACAGGAACAAAATCAGTAATATCACTTGGCGTAATAATGACACCACAGGCGTGAATTCCTGTATTTCTAAGATTCCCTTCTAAAACTTTGGCTTGCTGAATGGTTTCTCCGCCCAAATCATCTTCATTAGCAAGTCCTATTAATTCCTTTATTTTATCATACTCTTCGGGACGAACGGCCTTCTTAATTACATCGTCCTTTTCATTTAAAAAACGAGCTAAATTCCACTTAGAAGGCATCATTCCCGGAATCAATTTGGCTATTTTATCGGCTTCAAACAAAGGTAAATCCAACACACGAGCAGTATCTCGAATCGCTGATTTGGTAGCCATTTTACCATACGTGATAATTTGCGCCACCTGTTTCGAACCGTATTTACGGATCACATAATCCATTACGCTACTGCGTCCTTCATCATCAAAATCGATATCAATATCGGGCAAAGACACCCGATCCGGATTCAGGAAACGCTCAAAAAGCAGGTTGTACATCAAGGGGTCAATGTTGGTAATCTTCAAACAATACGCCACCACCGATCCCGCCGCAGAACCCCTTCCCGGCCCTACAGAAACGCCCATGCTTCTCGCCTCAGCAATTAAATCCTGCACAATCAGGAAATATCCTGGATATCCTGAATTAGATATCGTCAACAATTCAAAATCAAGTCGTTCTTGAATTTCTTCGGTCATTACGGGATATCGTCTTGTTGCTCCTTCAAAAGTAAGGTGCCTCAAATACGCATTTTCTCCTCGCACCCCACCATCAACAGCATCTTCCGGATTATTAAATTCAACCGGAATTTCAAATTTTGGCAATAAAACTTCCCGTGCCAAATCGAAAATTTCAATTTTATCCACAATCTCCGAAATATTTGAAATTGCTTCGGGCAAATTTGCAAAAAGTTGTTTCATTTCGTCTCCCGACTTGAAATAATATTCCTGATTGGGCAATCCGTACCGATACCCTCGACCACGACCAATAGGCGTGGTTTGCTTTTCGCCATCACGCACACAAAGCAAAATATCGTGCGCATTCGAATTTTCCTTATCTATATAAAAGGTATTGTTTGTCGCTATAATCTTGACATCATGCTTTCTGGCCAATGAAATCAAAGACGCATTCACCCGATTTTCATCTTCCTGATTGTGACGCATCACCTCAATGTAAAAATCTTCCTTGAATTCGTTTTTCCACCAAAGCAAAGCTTCTTCAGCTTGGTTTTCACCAATATTTAAAATCTTATTTGGAATTTCACCATAAAGATTTCCGGATAAAACAATAATATCTTCTTTGAATTCCTGGATGACTTTCCTATCGATTCTTGGCACATAATAAAAACCTTCGGTATACGCAATGGAAGACATTTTAGCCAAATTATGGTACCCTTTTTTGGTCTTCGCCAAAAGTACTATCTGGTAACCATTGTCTTTAATTTTTTTGTTTTTATGGTCCTCACATACAAAAAATTCACAACCTACAATAGGTTTCATCGGAACTTCAGTAGGTTCATCCCCATTTTCAATCGCCTCTTTATTCTTGGCTTCAGCCACTTTATTATGGTATAAAATATCGCGGACAAAATGAAAAGCACCCATCAAATTCGCATGATCGGTCATGGCAACTGCCGGCATTTTTTGTTGTGCCGCCGCTTTTACCAATGCTGCAATACTGATCGTCGATTGCAATACCGAAAACTGCGTATGATTATGCAAATGCACGAAAGGCGCATCAATAAGTACTTTTTTATTCTCTGAAAGTTCTGCTTTCGAAACTGTCGGCGCTTGTTTTTCGCCAAACTGCTGACGAATTTTATCGGACGCTTCCTTTAGATTAATATGTTTTAAACCTATGAGTTTAATCTCACTTGGATTCTTGCTTTGAAAATCTTGAAAATAACTGCCCGGAACGTCTAGTTCCTCTTTTGTAAAAACATCACGACGAATTAACTCTAAGAAACAACGCGTAGTTGCCTCCACATCGGCAGTGGCGTTGTGCGCTTCACCGAAAGGTTTATTAAAAAGATACGAATGCAATTCCGTTAGCGTAGGCAGTTTAAATTTACCGCCACGGCCACCTGGTAATTTTAATAACGAAGCCGTAACTTCTGTACAAGTATCCAGAATTGGCATCGAGCTCATTTGGCTCTCCACTCCCATTCTGTAAAATTCGCACCCCATAATATTGATATCAAAACCTAAATTCTGACCCACTATAAATTTAGCTTTACCTAAAACAGCATTGAACTTTTCTAGCACTTCTGCCAACGAAATCCCATCGGCTTCCGCCAATTCTGTAGAAATACCGTGAATTCGTTCGGCATCAAACGGAATATTAAACCCTTCGGGCTTGATCAAATAATCCTGATGCTCAATCAGTTTACCCATATCGTCGTGCAACTGCCACGCGATTTGAATACATCGTGGCCAGTTATCCGTATCTGAAATGGGTGCGCCCCAACGTTTTGGTAATCCTGTGGTTTCGGTATCGAATATTAAGTACATAGCTGGATTTGAAGAGTTTGTGATTTTAAAAAATCGCGAAAAATGAATTTCAAATTTAGTTTTTTTAGAGTAGAATAGAAGTAAATTATCAACAAAAAACAAAATTATTTTCCAAGGCTATTCTCCTATTAAAACTACGATCACTTTCAACAAATCAGTTTGATTGCATCTTATTAAAAGATAAAAAGACGACATATTGCTTTTTTGGATGTCGTAGTATTTCATCAAAAAAAAACAATGAAATACCGCTAAAAAAAATGTTGTTTACTACGAAAACCATTTTGAAAAACAACTGTCACAAAAGTGAATTAGTGAATTTAAAATTAAAAAAAAGTTACTTTTCATACCATTTAATTAAATATTCGTAAATATAACTGCATTTAAGAAGCCTAATTTAACGATTCAATAAACATCAAAAAACTCAACAAATTGATTTTTTATTAGATCTAAATAAAAAAGTACCGTACAAAAAAAAAGTAAAAAGACAAAAATCAACAAAGAAATATCCGAATGGGATTTTGGGTATCGTATATAATGGAATATTGATACGTAAAGCCTTGATTGTTTTTTTAGCTTTGTCTTTATTGTTATCATCGTAGCCTTTTGGGCTATAAACAAAACACATTAAAACATATTAAAATGAGTACTACATTATTTGACAAAGTATGGGATTCGCACGTGGTGCGCAAAATTAAAGACGGACCAGACGTATTTTTTATTGACCGTCATTTCATCCATGAAGTTACTAGTCCTGTAGCTTTTTTAGGTTTAAAAGAAAGAGGCATTTCAGTATTATACCCAGAGCGCACTTTTGCTACTGCAGATCACAACACACCAACTATAAATCAACATTTACCGGTTGAAGACGCATTGTCTGCCAATCAACTCAAAGCATTAGAAGAAAATGCTGCTGAATACGGCATTAGCCATTGGGGTTTAGGAAATCAAAAAAATGGAATTGTTCATGTGGTGGGTCCTGAAAACGGAATTACCTTACCCGGAGCAACCATTGTTTGTGGTGATTCACATACATCAACTCACGGAGCTTTTGGCGCCATCGCTTTCGGAATTGGGACGTCTGAGGTTGAGATGGTACTTTCTACCCAATGCATTATGCAACCTAAACCTAAAAAAATGCGCATTAATGTTGCCGGTAATCTTCAATTTGGGGTTACTCCCAAAGATGTGGCACTTTATATTATATCTAAATTATCGACTTCAGGGGCTACCGGCTATTTTGTGGAATATGCAGGTGAAGTTTTTGAACACATGACCATGGAAGGCCGTATGACCGTTTGTAATTTAAGTATCGAAATGGGTGCTCGTGGCGGAATGATCGCTCCAGACCAAACTACTTTTGATTATTTAGAAGGACGTTTGTATACTCCAAAAGGGGATGATTGGAATAAAGCAGTAGCCTATTGGAAAACATTGAAAACAGATACTGATGCCAAATTTGATGAAGAAATCAACTTTGAAGCATCGGATATTGAGCCTATGATTACCTACGGAACAAACCCAGGAATGGGATTGGGAATTTCTAAAAGCATTCCAAACTCAAAAGACGTTGCCGAAGGAGAAGAAACATATGCAAAATCTTTAGGATACATGGGATTTCATCAAGGAGAAGCCATGATTGGAAAACAAATTGATTATGTTTTTTTAGGAAGTTGTACCAATGGTCGAATTGAAGATTTCAGAGCTTTTGCCTCCATTGTAAAAGGACGCCAAAAAGCGGATAATGTTACCGCTTGGCTGGTTCCAGGATCACATGTCGTAGAAGCACAAATTAAAGAAGAAGGAATTCTTGAGGTATTAACCCAAGCTGGTTTTGTTTTGCGTCAGCCAGGATGTTCCGCTTGTTTAGCAATGAATGACGACAAAGTTCCTGCCGGAAAATATGCGGTAAGTACTTCCAACAGAAACTTTGAAGGACGTCAAGGACCTGGCTCAAGAACGTTGTTAGCAAGTCCGTTTATGGCTGCTGCTGCCGCTGTAACTGGAGTTTTGACAGATCCTAGAGAACTTCTTTAAAAGAATTCAGATTGAAGATTAACGATTTTTGATTGCAGATTTCGTTAGTGTCAAAATCCAATTTGAATTTTTAAAATCAAGATTAAAATAGTAAAAAATAAAAACAGTAGCGATTAAACATTTATTTTCAAAACAGGAAATCTAAAATCTAAAATCGTTAATCAAAAATCAAAAATCAAATGGCTTACGATAAATTTAATATTCTTACCAGTAGCGCAGTTCCGCTTTCTATCGAAAATGTAGATACGGATCAAATTATTCCCGCTCGATTTCTAAAAGCAACCGAACGTGTTGGTTTTGGCGACAACCTTTTCCGTGACTGGAGATACAATAATGACGGAACTCCGAAAGCTGATTTTGTACTGAATAATCCAATCTACAGCGGAAAAATTCTTGTTGGAGGCAGAAATTTTGGTTCGGGTTCCTCAAGAGAACACGCTGCTTGGGCGGTTTACGATTATGGTTTTAGATGTGTGGTTTCTAGTTTTTTTGCTGATATTTTTAGAAATAACTGCCTGAATGTTGGTGTCTTACCAGTTCAGGTTAGTGCTGGATTTGCAGAAAAAATATTTAAAACTATCGAAGAAGATCCAAAAACGGAACTAGAAATTAATCTTCCAGAACAAACCATTACCATTAAAGCAACTGGCGAAAAAGAATTTTTTGATATTTCGGGTTATAAAAAAGACAATATGATCAATGGTTTTGACGATATTGATTATTTGCAAAATATAAAATCAGAAGTGGTGGAATTTGCCAATCAACTTCCTTACTAAACATAATCCGAAAAGGTATTGGCTAAAGATTTTCTTTGGGTTCTCCCCGAAGCAACTGTTTTTAGTTTTTGATAAAAACAAGATATCCCGATTTCTGATTCATGAAATCGAAATCGAATCCCATTTATAATGAAAAAAAGAAAAATTGAAATAATGGATACGACGCTCCGTGATGGTGAACAAACCTCCGGAGTCTCCTTTTCTGCTGCAGAAAAATTAACCATTGCACAATTATTACTGGAAGAGCTTCATATTGACCGAATCGAAGTTGCTTCGGCTCGTGTAAGCGAGGGTGAATTTCAAGGAGTGAAAGGAATTATGGCTTGGGCCGAAACAAAAGGATACAGCAGCCGAATTGAAGTTTTAACCTTTGTAGACGGCGGCCTTTCTATTGAATGGATGAAAAATACCGGAGCTAAAGTTCAGAATTTACTAACCAAAGGATCGCTCAACCACTTAACCCACCAGTTAAAAAAAACACCCGAACAACATTTTTCTGAAATTGCGCAAGCCATAGCCTTAGCTCAGGAAAATAATATTGAAACCAATGTATATCTGGAAGACTGGAGTAACGGAATGCGTAATTCCCCTGAATATGTATTTCAATATTTAGACTTTCTAACTAAGCAACCGGTCAAAAGAATCTTATTACCGGACACTTTAGGGGTTTTAATCCCTTCTGAAACTTTTGAATTTATTGCAAAAATTATAACGAAATACCCTGATACTCATTTTGATTTTCATGCGCACAACGACTACGATTTAAGTATCGCCAATGTAATGGAAGCCGTAAAAGCTGGTATTCAAGGGCTTCATGTAACTGTTAACGGGATGGGAGAACGGGCTGGAAATGCACCCCTTGAAAGCACTGTTGCGGTAATCAATGATTTCTTACCCGAAATAGAAATTGGCGTAAAAGAATCTTCGTTATATTCTGTTAGCAAATTAGTAGAAACGTTTACCGGATACAGAATCCCTGCAAACAAACCTATTGTGGGCGACAATGTATTTACACAAACTGCTGGTATTCATGCCGATGGTGACAATAAAAACAACCTGTATTTTAACGATTTACTACCGGAGCGTTTTGGCAGAAAAAGAAAGTATGCCCTTGGTAAAACCTCTGGAAAAGCCAATATCGAGAAAAATCTTCAAGAATTAGGCCTTCAATTAAACCCCGAGGATTTAAAGTTAGTTACCCAAAGAATCATTGAATTAGGAGATAAAAAAGAAACCGTTACTAAAGAAGACTTACCCTATATTATCTCTGATGTTTTGGACAGCCAAACCTATCAGGAAAAAATTGTTGTTGAGTCCTATATATTATCTCATGCAAAAGGCATGCGTCCATCGACTACTTTATCTTTAAAAATAGATGGTGAAATCATTGAAGAGCATGCACAAGGAGACGGACAATTTGATGCTTTCATGAATGCATTGGCAAAAATATATAAAAGCAAAAACTTAGAATTGCCAAAACTGATTGATTATGCCGTACGAATTCCACCAGGAAGCAGTTCTGACGCCTTATGCGAAACCATAATCACCTGGACAAATAATGAAAAAGAATTCAAAACCAGAGGGCTGGACTCTGACCAAACAGTTGCCGCAATTATAGCAACCCAAAAAATGCTGAACGTAATCCCAGCCCCAGCCCTCCACGAAGGTGAGGGAGCCAAGCCGAAATTGGAGCTTGAAAATTTGAAATAAAATTAAAGAAATACAACACAAACTACAAACCCAATCCTTCAACACCCAGTCTCCCTTTCCTTTGGAGGGAGCTGGGAGGAGGAAAACACAATTAATATGAAATTAAAAATAGCCCTTTTAGCCGGAGACGGAATTGGACCAGAAGTAATCCATGAAGCCGTAAAAGTTTCGGATGCGATCGCTAAAAAATTCAACCATGAAATCATCTGGACTCCTGCACTTACAGGAGCTTGTGCCATTGACGCCGTAGGAGTTCCTTATCCTGATGAGACTCACGAAATTTGTATGGCAGCTGATGCTGTTTTATTTGGAGCCATTGGCCATCCAAAATACGATAATGATCCAAGCGCTCCAGTTCGTCCAGAACAAGGTTTGTTATTAATGCGTAAAAAACTAGGGCTGTTTGCTAATGTTCGCCCAACATTTACATTCCCCTCTTTGATTGACAATTCTCCTTTAAAAAGAGAGCGTATTGAAGGAACTGATTTAATCTTTTTAAGGGAACTTACCGGCGGAATTTATTTTGGAGAAAAAGGAAGAAAAGACGGTGGTGAAACAGCGTTTGACACTTGTACCTATACCAGATCAGAGGTAAAACGTTTAGCTAAAAAAGGTTTTGAACTAGCAATGACTCGTACTAAAAAACTATGTTGTGTAGACAAAGCCAACGTAATGGAAACTTCTCGTTTGTGGAGAGAAACCGTACAAGCAATGGAAAAAGACTATCCCGAAGTTACGGTAAGTTATGAATTTGTGGATGCCGTAGCGATGCGTTTAGTACAATGGCCAAATTCATATGATGTCTTGATTACAGAAAATTTATTTGGAGATATTTTGACTGATGAAGCTTCAGTGATATCCGGATCAATGGGATTAATGCCTTCTGCATCCGTTGGAGAACATACTTCATTGTACGAACCCATTCACGGATCCTATCCACAGGCCACAGGCCTAAATATTGCCAATCCATTAGCGACCGTATTATCTGCTGCAATGATGTTTGAAGATGCCTTCGGCTTAAAAGAAGAAGCGGCTGCGATTAGAGCTGTAGTCAACAAATCACTCGAACAAGGAATTGTAACTGAAGATTTAGTTGCTAAAGG
The DNA here is from genome assembly GCF_003970355.1 of Flavobacterium bomense. Taxonomy (NCBI): domain Bacteria; kingdom Pseudomonadati; phylum Bacteroidota; class Flavobacteriia; order Flavobacteriales; family Flavobacteriaceae; genus Flavobacterium; species Flavobacterium bomense. The sequence continues at coordinate 104,715 of NZ_RYDJ01000009.1, forward strand.
GACTAAGGCACACAAAACTAGCGAAGTAGGTGACTGGTTAGTTGCTAATTTGTAAAATCCAACCCCCTTTCCTCTGGGAGAGGGCTGGGGTGAGGAAACAAAAAAGGTGTCAATTTACATTGACACCTTTTTTTATAGTTGTAGAGAAAAATATTAATATCCACCTCTGTTTCCACCACCACGGTTTTCTCCACCACGGCTGTTTCCACCACCATAACCACCGCGAGATTCTCCACCACGACTGTTATTGTTAAAACTTCTTCTTTCACCTTCTGGTTTAGGCTCCGATTTGTTTACAACGATTGCACGTCCTTGAACAGTAGCACCATTCAATTCATCAATAGCCTTTTGAGCTTCTTCATCATTTGGCATTTCAACAAAACCAAATCCTTTACTTCTTCCAGTGAATTTATCAGTAATAATTTTAACTGAATCAACTGCTCCATAAGCCTCGAAAGACTCTCTTAAATCTGCTTCCTCAATACTGAATGGAAGACTTCCAACAAAAATATTCATATGTTCTTATTTAAATAATAAAACAAATGTACTGCTATTTTTTTTGCAATCTACTATAGATTAGCTTATTTATGTTTTTATTTTAAATTCAAAAAGAAAATGAAGTTACTAAAATACCCAACTCCTGCAATTTAAGAATCTTAACCGTGTGAATTTAGGGAACCCGCAGACTTACCGGAACCTTATAAAATACGCCTTGTTGAAAATTCAAAACAGTCCCTGCTGATGGGTTGCCATTTGCATTTTCTGCACTAAATTTAAAAGTACCTGTAACCGTAAGACCCTTCTCATCATAATCAGTAATTACTATTTGCCCGCTACCCATGTCAATACCTGTTGCAAATGAAAAATCGCTTCCTCCAGTCAATACGTAAACAGCTGTCTTGGAATTACTGGTTCCCAATGGATACACTTGAGGTGATATGGAGGTTGTCTTCAAAGTCAAAACCTCATTTCCAGTAAACCCTTCAATTACTAGTGAACCATCAGAAGCTAAAGTCGCTTTGGAAGCTGTCGCTCTCCAAAACACATTGTCTTTCCTTCCTTGTAAAGAAGGAGTATTAAAACTCACCTCTTCCGCACATGAAATCATTAAAAAAAGTACCCCTAGAAATATCAAATATTTTTTCATAAAACCTTCTTTTACTAACAAAAATAGGGCATTAATGCTAAAAAAAAAAACATAACAGGACAAAAAAACACGAATCAAAACCACCTACAGCGCACTGCCACAGATTAAAACCACAATCCAATTAGTATTTATCAATAAAAAAGGTATCTTTGCACCCTTAATTAACAGAGGTCGAGTACCTCAAAATTTAATCACAAGATTATGTCAGTAAAAATTAGATTACAAAGACACGGTAAAAAAGGAAAACCTTTTTACTGGGTTGTAGCTGCAGATGCGCGCTCAAAAAGAGATGGTAAATACCTAGAAAAAATTGGTACTTACAATCCAAACACAAACCCAGCAACTATCGACTTAAACCTTGATAGTGCAGTAAAATGGTTGCACAATGGTGCTCAACCAACAGATACTGCTAAAGCGATTCTTTCTTACAAAGGAGCTTTATTGAAACATCACCTTGACGGTGGTATCCGTAAAGGAGCCTTAACTCAAGAACAAGCTGATGCTAAATTAAATGCTTGGTTAGAGGCAAAAACTGGAAAAGTAGATGCTAAAAAAGACGGCTTAACAAAAGTGCAAGCGGATGCTAAAGCTAAAGCTTTCAAAGCAGAACAAGATGTAAATGCAAAACGTTTAGCTGCAGCTGCTCAAGCAGAAGCTGACGCTATCGCTGCTGCAACTCCAGCTGTTGAAGAAGAAGTTGCTGAAGCTGAAGAAGCTCCTGCCGCAGAAGAAAATAACGAAACAACTGAAGCATAATTTTAGAAGGCGACTATGCGTAAAGAAGATTGTTTCTATTTAGGTAAAATCGCTAAAAAATTTAGTTTCAAAGGGGAAATTCTAGCCTATTTAGACACGGACGAACCTGAGTTATATGAAAACTTGGAATCAGTGTTTGTTGAATGTAACAAACACTTGGTTCCTTTTTTTATTGAAAGTAGTTCGCTGCACAAAAACGATTTACTTAGAATTCGTTTTGAAGACATGACTACCGAAGAAGAGGCAGACGCCATTATAGGCAATGCCATCTACCTTCCTTTGAAGATGTTGCCGAAACTTAGCGGCAATAAATTCTATTTCCACGAAGTAATTGGTTTTGAAGTTGAAGACAAACGTCTTGGTGTTGTTGGAAAGATCGAATCCATTAATGATACTACTGCCCAACCCCTTTTTGAAGTCCTCAACGGTGATGTTGAGATTCTTATCCCCATGATTGATCTTTTCTTGGTTAAAATTGACCGTGAAAACAAAAAAGTTATCATGGATCTACCAGAAGGACTTATTGAAATGTACCTTTAAATTAGTGTTCAGTATTCAGTTTTTAGTGTTCAATTCCTCAAAAATCGTTAATCTACAATCTGAAATCAAAATTCCCTATGTTTAGTTTCAAGCAATTCTCAATCCAGCAAGATCGTTGCGCCATGAAAATTGGAACCGATGGCGTTTTACTTGGTGCATGGACTCCTATTGAAAACAATCCTATTAGTATTTTAGATATTGGAGCCGGAACAGGAGTAATCGCACTAATGCTGGCACAAAGAAGTAACGCGGAACAAATTGACGCTTTGGAAATAGACGAAGAAGCGTATGAACAATCCGTAGATAATTTTGAAAACTCCCCTTGGAGTGATCGCTTATTTTGTTTTCATGCCGGTTTAGATGAATTCGTCGAAGAACCGGAAGACGAGTATGATTTAATTGTTTCCAATCCTCCATTTTATACTGATGATTACAAATCTGATAACGAACAACGTGATTTAGCCCGTTTTGCTGACGCGATGCCTTTTGAGGATTTAATCGAGGCTGCTGATTTATTGCTTTCAGAAAACGGAATATTCACAGTTATAATTCCTTTCAAAGAAGAAGAAAATTTCTTGGCTCTTGCCAAAGAATACGAATTGTATCCAATTAAAATTACACACGTAAAAGGAACTCCAACTACCGAAATTAAACGCAGTTTATTGGCCTTTAGCCGAGAAGAAAGCTCGAACTATCCCGTTGACGAATTGATTATCGAAACTGCAAGACACATTTATACTCCCGAATACATTGCATTGACTAAAGAGTTTTATATGAAGATGTAAGTCCAAAATGATTCTAAATAACACCTAAACCATTCCGTAATCTTATTTAAAACACCTTTGATCTCTGCTAAAGTTAATTTTTATTGTAATTTAGAGGAAAATACCTTTTTTAATAAAATCTCGTATATAAAAGGACTTATTTGTTAAAAAATAAGCTAAGTAATAACCATGGTATAATGTCGTATTTTAAAATCAGGATAAAATCATGTAAAAATCTGATTTAAAACTGTTTTACTTAAAGTTAATTCTTTTGACTTTACGACTTTTAAACTTTCGGCTTACTTATTTCTATTTCAAATAAAAAAATATAACATTTGTTAATGCTTTTGTTATATTTCTTTCTGTAAATTTGTTCCATAAAAATTAATAACCATGAGACCAGACTTATTTCAAGCTCCAGATTACTACAACCTTGACGATTTACTAACAGAAGAACACAAACTAGTACGTGACTCTGCTCGTGCTTGGGTAAAACGTGAAGTATCACCTATTATAGAAGAATATGCTCAAAAAGCCGAATTCCCAAAACAAATCATTAAAGGTTTGGGCGAAATAGGCGGTTTTGGTCCTTACATCCCAGAAGAATACGGCGGTGCGGGTCTAGACCAAATATCTTATGGTTTGATCATGCAAGAAATAGAACGCGGTGATTCTGGAGTTCGTTCCACTTCATCTGTACAATCTTCTTTGGTAATGTATCCTATTTGGAAGTACGGAAATGAAGAACAACGCGTAAAATATTTACCTAAGTTAGCCACTGGAGAATACATGGGCTGTTTTGGTTTAACGGAACCTAACTATGGTTCAGATCCAGGAAGTATGATTACCAACTTCAAAGATATGGGCGACCATTATTTATTGAATGGTGCCAAAATGTGGATTTCAAATGCTCCGTTTGCTGATATTGCCATTGTTTGGGCAAAAAATGAAGAAGGAAGAATTCACGGTTTAATTGTAGAACGCGGAATGGAAGGTTTTACCACTCCGGAAACGCACAACAAATGGTCGCTTCGTGCCTCATCAACTGGAGAATTGATTTTTGACAATGTGAAAGTTCCGAAAGAAAATTTATTACCCAATAAATCTGGATTAGGAGCGCCACTTGGTTGTCTGGATTCAGCACGTTACGGAATTGCCTGGGGCGCTATTGGCGCAGCCATGGATTGTTACGATACGGCTTTGCGTTACGCCAAAGAACGAATTCAGTTTGACAAACCCATTGCAGGAACCCAATTACAACAAAAGAAATTAGCCGAAATGATTACTGAAATCACAAAAGCGCAATTATTAACATGGAGATTAGGTGTTTTAAGAAATGAAGGTAAAGCGACAACGGCCCAAATCTCAATGGCCAAAAGAAATAATGTAATGATGGCTGTGGAAATTGCCCGAGAAGCCAGACAAATGCTAGGCGGAATGGGAATTACTGGAGAATATTCGATCATGCGTCACATGATGAACCTGGAATCTGTAATCACCTATGAAGGGACGCACGATATACACTTGTTAATTACCGGTATGGACATCACTGGAATTCCTGCTTTCAAGTAGTGGTAAACAGTTATTAAACTATTAATAAAATTGATAATAAAAGCTTCTTGATACCAAGAAGCTTTTTTATATTTACACAAAAATACTCTTTATGAATATCCAAACCATCAACAATAGTATTCAGCCTCAAAAAGAACTGTTGTTACACCATCCTTTATATAAGAAAGTAAAAACTATTGAGGATTTACAGTGTTTTCTAGAAAATCATATTTATGCTGTTTGGGATTTCATGTCTTTGTTAAAAGCACTACAATACAAATTAACTTGTACAACAACGCCTTGGTTTGCAACGCAAAATCCACAAACCCGATATTTAATAAACGAAATTGTCCTTGCTGAAGAATCTGACTTAACAATAGACGGACGTCGTTTGAGTCATTATGAAATGTATATTGAAGCCATGCAATCCTGTGGAGCAAATACTGAAGGTATTGAACATTTTTTAACTGAAGTAGATTCCCTTCAAAACATATTTGTCGCTATAAAAACCAGCACTTTACACCCCAATATCAAAGCATTCCTGGATTTCACATTCAGGGTTATTGAGGAAGGAAAATCCCATGAAATTGCAGCGGCTTTTACTTTTGGAAGAGAAGATTTGATACCGAGTATGTTTACCGCTATTTTGAAAAACTTTCAGGAGAATTTCCCTGAAACGGATTTGAGCAAACTGATTTATTATTTTGAAAGACACATCGAATTGGATGCGGATGAACATGGGCCAATGGCGATGAAAATGATAACAGAACTTTGCGGTACAGATGCTCAAAAATGGTCTGATGTTGAGGAAGTATCAAAATTAGCTTTAGAGAAACGCATTGGTCTTTGGGATGCCATCGAAGAAACTATCTTAATGAATGTTGAATTGGCATAAAACTAATACTTTCAAATAACGCAACACTTCTTTAGAAAATACCCTTAAAAAAAGCATCTTGTTTTAGTAACAAGATGCTTTTTTATTAATTTTCAGGAGCCAATTCGAGTTCTAATCCCTCGAGGCTTTCGGTAATTGGAATCTGACAGCCCAAACGACTGTTTGCTTTTACATAAAAGGCTTCTGAAAGCATTGCTTCTTCATCATCGCCCATTTCTGGCAAGGCAACATCATTAAGAACATAACATTGACAGGAAGCACACATGGCCATACCGCCGCAGGTTCCTTCTACAGGAAGCTCATAGGCTTTGCATAATTCCATGATATTCATGGCCATATCCGTGGGAGCCTGTAACTCATGCACGACTCCTTCTCGATCTTTTATTTTTATTAATACATCCATATGATTGTGGGTGTTTGGTTTTAGGCAATCGGTGTTGGTTATTAAATACGGACTGCGTGAGGGATAGAAGCTGGCTACCGAAGTAGCGCGGATAGCCCGACCGTTTTAAGAAAAAAGGCCTATACCCGTTAAAACAAGTAGCCTTTTTTCTTAAAAGGGGCAAGCCCTGTTAAATTTATAGGATATTTACAACAGTTTCTATTTGTGGTGCAAACTTTTTGATGGTTGTTTCTACTCCGGCACGCAATGTCATTTGATTTACGCTGCAACTGGTACAGGCTCCTTCGAGACGCACTTTTACGTGTTTCCCGTCCTCTATGGAAATAAGGGTAATGTCACCACCATCTGAATTCAAAAAAGGTCTTATTTCTTCTAGCGCTTTTTGAACTTCTAGGGTTAATTGTTCTGTTGTCATTGTCTTTGTTTAAAGATTCAAAAGATTAGAAAATTGAACGATTGAAAATTATTTTCATGCGTTCTAATTTTTTATTTTTTTACTGCGGAACAACCTGCCATAGTTGTAATTTTCACAGCTTCGGTAGCAGGTAAATTTTTATTTCTGTTGACGGTTTCCTGCACTACATTTTTTGTGATTTCCTCAAAAACTGTTTCGATAACTGAACCGGTTTGCATGGCTGCAGGACGACCGTAATCACCTGCTTCCCGAATCGATTGTACGATGGGCACTTCACCAAGGAATGGAACATCTAAGTCTTCGGCAAGATTCCTGGCCCCTTCTTTTCCAAAGATATAGTATTTGTTTTCAGGAAATTGCTTCGCCTGTTCGCTTTCGCTCGAGTCTTCCGGTGTAAAATACGCCATGTTTTCTATAATTCCTAAAACTGGTACATTTATAGCTTCTGAGAGGAACATTGAAACTCCTTTTTTGGCATCGGCCAAAGCTACGGCCTGAGGAGTACTTACGATGACAACTCCTGTAATTGGCAAGGATTGCACGATAGAAAGGTGAATATCTCCTGTTCCTGGTGGCAAATCGACTAACATAAAATCTAATTCTCCCCAATCTGCATCAAATATCATTTGGTTCAAGGCTTTAGAAGCCATGGGTCCTCGCCATATTACTGCTTGACTTGGTGCTGTAAAAAATCCTATCGAAAGAATTTTTACCTCATAACTTTCTACGGGCTTCATTTTTGATTTTCCGTCTACCATGACAGAAATGGGCTTTTCACTTTCTACGTCGAACATAATAGGCATGGACGGACCATAAATATCCGCATCGAGAATCCCTACTGAAAATCCCATTTTAGCTAATGATACTGCAAGATTTGCAGTAACGGTAGATTTACCTACACCGCCTTTACCAGAGGCTACTCCGATAATATTTTTTATACCTGGAATTTGTTTCCCTTTGATTTCTGGTTTGTCCGGCACTTCCACTTTACTATTAATTTTGATTTTAGCCTCCGGAGATACTAATTCAAGAATTGTTTTTCTGATGTCGTCTTCCGCACGTTTTTTGATGTGCATTGCTGGGGTATGTAATACTAGATCTACCACTACTTCATCGCCAAAAGTGACTACGTTTGCAATTGCTCCGCTTTCAACCATATTTTTCCCTTCTCCGGCTATAGTAATTGTTTCTAAGGCTTTAAGAATTTCTTTTCTTTCTAATTTCATTTTTAGTTTACTGTTTCTATTGGCTTATACCACCAGAATATTATCTTTATTTAAACTGATTTCAGATTACAAAGATACTATGAAAAGTTCTTATTATAAAGGATTTGCATCGCATTTATTGATGCACAGATTGCTGGTCGTTATTGAGTATTTGTTGAGATTAGAACCCCGGAATCTGAACTATTATAAATCATTCTGTCCTGACTTCCGGTTGCCAAAAATATTTTTCTAAATCTACAATTTGATTGTTGGTCACGATTATTCCCTCGCTTTCCAATAATTGCTGCATCAGATTGGTGCCGTCAAAATGTAATTTCCCCGTAAGCAAACCGTTCCTGTTGACTACACGGTGTGCCGGAACATCCTCCAGACCATGGGAGGCATTCATTGCCCAGCCTACCATTCTGGCAGAGCGTGCCGTTCCTAAGGCCTTTGCAATAGCGCCATACGAAGTAACCTTACCGTATGGAATTTGCCTGACGATGTCATACACGCGTTCAAAAAAAGTATCGTTTGACATGATTTTAAATCTAGTGAAAAAAGGTTTTATGGGAGACCCGGTGAGCCAATTACCCCATATAATAACGGACAATATTAATCAAAGTAACTAATGATATAAACCCGGTTATGCTACCAATAATTGTATTCATGTTTCGCATAATATAATCCGACTTCTCTTGTATTTTTTGAAAAAAAGTAATGTACAAATAAAAACCCAAAAAAGAGCCCAACACTACGCCTGTCACAAAAACAAAAACATTTGAAAAATCAAACAGAAACAAATTATAAGAAGCCAAAGTAATGCTTGCAAAAACATAATAAGGGATCGGGAAAAAGTTAAGAGAGGAGAGCAAAACTCCTAAGAAAAAACGAGTGGAAGTACTCTTCTTTTTTATTTTGCCTTTTTTAATTTTGGGGGTTTTAGCAACCAACAAAAAAAAAATAGTCAACGCAGTAAAGATGACAAATCCTACTTCTCGCAATAAAACAATCACATCCGGGCGCACTTCGATAAATTGTGCAAATAAAATAGCGAGATAGGCTTGTACAAAAATTACGATTACTGCTCCCAAAACAAACCAAAAAGCGCTTTTCTTCCCTTCTTTCAGATTTACTTTAGCAGCTGTCATATTTAGAAGTCCCGGGGGAGTAATCCCCACAAAGGCAGTAACAAAACCCAAAAACAAGGAAGTGATTAAATTCATAAGCAAACGGTACCAGTATTCAAAAAAACAATCCCAAATATAAAACTATTCTTTAATTTTAAATCGAATATACGTAATTGCTTTATTAACTTCCAAATATTGTTTTTCATAAAATGTCTGAAAAGCAGTTACTTCCTCGGGACTTCCTTCATTTACATACACATTATGATTGGCATATAAAACTTCGTGCCCTTCGCCATGCAGCAAACCTAAGGTATATCCATGCATGAATTCACTGTCTGTTTTAAGATTTACAATACCGTCTTTTTTAAGTACTTTTTTATACAATTGCAAAAACTCGGAATTTGTCATTCTGTGTTTGGTCCGTTTGTATTTTATTTGGGGATCGGGGAAAGTAATCCAGATTTCGTCTACTTCATTTTCATCAAAAATATGATTGATCAATTCGATCTGAGTTCTAATGAAAGCCACATTATGCAATCCGGTATCCACAGCAGTTTTAGCACCACGCCAGAAACGCGCGCCTTTGATATCAATTCCGATAAAGTTTTTATTGGGATACCTTTCTGCCAGACCTACTGAATATTCTCCTTTCCCACAGCCTAGTTCCAGCACCAATGGATTTTCATTTTTGAAAAATTCTGTATTCCATTTCCCTTTCAACGGAAATAAATCACCTACTACTTCTTCCCTCGTTGGTTGAAAAACGTTGTTGAATGTCTCGTTTTCCTTGAATCTTTTTAATTTGTTTTTGCTTCCCACTTTTTTAGTATATTTTGGCAAAATTAAGGAAATATATAAGACGGAGCGAACTAGGGACCAAAAAATGAAAAACGTTTTAAAAACAACATTTAATGCACCCTTTAAACTATTATTTAATTAAAGATGGCTTTTAAACAACAGTACATTTTATGAAGAAATTTTAAACTAAGTAATGACTCAAATTTAATGTCATATTTTAATAAAGCACTAAATTTCTTTGCCACAGATTAGCACAGATTAATTCGTTATGTAATTTTAAAAATCTTTTTAATCCTTACAATCTGTGGCAAAAACTCTTTTTAATAATTGCGACAATATATCTTTCTTGCTACTTAAGAATAAAACAAAAACTAAAAATTTTATTGCTTTGCTTGTAATTTTTTGATCATGGCATCTTCGATAAAAGTTTTAACTTTAATCACTTCACCTGAATTATCATTTGGGATTGTCATAGACAAAACGTATTGCTTTATTTTCCATTTTTGCCCTATTTTGACTAACACGCCTGAGCCGCGACAAATTTTCATTTGAGTATTCAGTAATTCATCAAACCAAGCTATTTTACCTGTTTTGTCAAAATGAATATGACGTTCTAAAGCTGTAAAACTCCATGCTTTTCCTTTATCGAAATGTGGTTTTGCATAGGCCTGAAAAGCTGTTTTATTCCAATTCTCTGTTGCATCAGTACCTATAAAAATTGCATCATCTGACATCAAGCCGAAGTATGCGTTATAATTAGCATCTGCAGCAGCTTTATGCCAAGTATTTAATACAACATTGATTTCATTTTTTGAATCGGTTTGTTTTACCATCACATTTTTACAACCAGACACGGTTATTACTATCAAAAAAGCTAGTAGTTTTTTCATTTCATTCGGTATTTATTTATGGTTTTTTATTCCATCTTATTTTTATTTTTCGATCAACAGCTACTTGTCTCCTCGTAGTCCTTTTCTGTTTGAATTACAAGGTAGCATAAAAACATCCGATATAGCAATGAATCGCTCGAAACTAATTATTCAAACAACTGAAAATCATTTGAAATCCAAACCACAAAGTCCAAAATACGTAAAGCAATAGCTCTATTTTTTGTAAAGTGGTTGTGTTGATTCAATAAGGACAGCCCAAAGGAATAATTTTAAAAAATAATTTAGACTAAATATCACAAAAATGCACCTTTACCCTTTTGAAATAAAAACTTAGAATATTTCCTTAATTCCTTTCATAATTTTTGGATTTTGATAATCCTATTTGATTTCAAATTTAGTTTTAGAAACGAAACAAAATACCGTAACCAATTGATTAAAATATTATTGAATGTAATTTATTTTTAATCTAGACACTTCAATTACAAATCTGATTTCAAACTAAAAAGAACCGCCCAACCCAAGGCGGTATTACACATCTAGTTTTGACGTATTTTTGTATTGTTTAGACAGTAAAATGTAAGATTTAAAGTTAAGATTATGAGAAAGTTAAGCACCTCCATACTACTTATTATTTTTGCACTACTATTTACCCTCGTTTCCTGTAAAAAGAAAGATGTAAATGACACTAAAAAGGAAACGAGTTTAAATACCGTTGCAGTTGCTTTTGACAGTACACAAATCAAAACGTTTTTTGAAAAATATCCTAAACTGCAGCCTTACCAAACAGACGTAGAAAAGTTATACCGCAAGCATCAGTTTCATTACATCTGGTTTGACAAGGATGGCCTCAATGAATTTGCAGGTTTATTATACAACAAAGTGAATAATCTGACGCAGGAAGGAATTGAAACTGCGATTCCGTACAAGGAAAAACTAGATGACATTTATGACAATCCGGAAGACAATCAAAAAGCAAGTATCAATACTGAGTTGTTGAGTTCTGCGTTATACTTCTTTTATGCGGATAAAGTATATGATGGGATCGATACTCAAAAATCGAAGGATTTAGAGTGGTTTTTGCCTCGAAAAAAACAATCGTATGGCGATTATCTGGATTCACTATTGATCAATCCATCGTTAATTCACAAAGACGAAAAAGGCGTATTGAAACAGTATTACCTCCTTAAAGCTGTACTGCAGGAATACCGCAAAACAGAAACTAAAGGTGGATGGAAAACCACTGAATTAGACCCAAGTGTAAAATCCTATAAACCCGGAGACAGTGCCACTGCCATTGCACAAATCAGAACACGTTTGTTTGTCACGGATGATCTTTCCAGAGATTCAAAAAGTGCCGTGTATGATGCCGAATTAGCCACCGGAATTTTAAAATTCAAAAAGAGAAGTGGTAATCTCCTGAACAAAACGATACTTCCGGAACACATCCGCTACATGAATGTATCTGTTGCAGACCGCATCAAAACTGTGATGGTCAATATGGAACGCTGCCGATGGATTTCGAATGATATTACCAAATCCAAGGAATTAATCGTGGTGAATATTCCGGCCTATGAACTGACTTTTTTAAGAGATGGGAAACCAGAATTACGCTCCAAGGTTGTGGTAGGAAAAGCCATGCATAAAACCGTAATTTTTAGTGCGCCAATGCAATACATTGTATTCAGACCGTATTGGAACGTGCCGGCAAGTATTCTCAAAAAAGAGATTCTTCCTGCCATTGAAAACAATCCCAATTACTTGGCCGAGCACGACATGGAATGGAAAGACAATTACGTGAGACAAAGACCCGGACCGGAGAACTCCTTGGGATTAGTCAAGTTTTTATTTCCCAATTCGAATGCGATATATTTGCATGATACGCCATCCAAAAGTTTATTTGGGAAGGAAGATCGCGCTTTTAGCCACGGTTGTATTCGTGTAGCCAAGCCTAAAGAGCTTGCTGCGATGATTATGAAGAACGATAAAAAATGGAATCCTGCTAAAATAGAAACTGCGATGAACGGCGGAGAAGAATATTGGTACACGCTTAAAAACAAAATCCCAGTATATATTGGTTATTTCACCGCTTGGGTTGATGCGGAAGGTGTGGTTCATTTTTATGAAGATGTGTACAAAAGAGACGAAGCTTTAGCAAACTTACTGTTTGATAAGTAAAATTTATTTTGTTTAAATAATCATTAAAACCGCAAATTCGCTAATTAAAAATATCGAATCCATATCTATAATTTACGAATTTGCGGTAAATATTTTTAAAACGGAAAGCGACATACGACAAAAATATCGGTTTAAAGTAAATTTGAGACTAACTTAGAACTAGTATTTTATCCTGTTTATTGTTTGAACTATTCTTTTAATTTATTCTTATCTTCTTTTAAAACTTTAGCATTTTGTGGGCTAACAATTTTTTTACCCGTTTGTGCTTCTATTTGCTTTCTGGTATCGCCGGCAATTTCACCACCTTTTCGGGCAATTTTTTTATTATCTGCAAAGGTTTTAGGATTGTTTTCTTTGCTAATTTCTGTTGCGGTTGCTTCTGCTAACATATTTAATACCAATTCTAAGTTGGTCATATTATCTCTTAGATTTTCTTTTTTCAAACCTTTTAAATCCTTGTATTCTTTTACCGTGTTCCCACTCCAAGCTTGGGTAATTATATCGGTAAGTGAAGCAAATTGCTGTCCTTTCTTAACACCTCTATTTTCCCATTCATCGGTGAGTTCTTTTCTAACTTCTATGCTTTTTAACCGCTGATTAATCCAGGCTGTGGAGTATCCTAATTTCAAATAATTTTCCATAGCACGATCAATAGCCTTTTCAGGATCTTGACTTTCTTCTATCCGTTCGTAGCCTATTTTAGCTAGCCATTGTTTAAAAGGCTCAGCTTTAGGCGAAGGAATGGATTGGATCAAACGGAATAATTGCTCCGTATCCGCAACATCTGTTAAACGCATCTTACCATCAGGAGCTACCATTTTCAAACCGTTACAATTTGTAACGGTTTCATTTCCTTCAGCCAAAAGTCGTTTTTTTAAAACTCGCCAATACACTTGTGGATTATTACTATCTGTTAAAGCGGCAATAATATCTACAATCGAAAAAAACCACTTCTCTTGTTCGTTATCCCAAGATGAACGGATTTTTTGGCTTTCAAATAATTTTATGTTTTCCATTATTTTATTCTATAAATTTCATTTTCTCAAATTGCAACTTTTCAACGCTTTTCGGAATTATATTGAAAGTACTAATTTACTGCTAAAATTATTAAAACCACTATCCAAATTCTAAAGAATCTCAACCAAAAAAAAGGACACTATCCTATAGAGACAGTGTCCTTTTTTTGTTTGCCAAATGGCAACTATTTAATGAGTTTTCTTTTTTTCGAAAGTTGTTTCCAACACTTTTTTAATTTTGTCTAAGGCACCATGAAATGCTTTTTCGGTAGTATCAGCATGATTGGTAACTGCTACAGGCTGCATATTTATAGGTCGGGCTTCAATCAAGCATCGTTTGTCGTTGAAACCACCTTTATCACTGTTCTCGTCACCAAGGTGTACTTCTAAACGGGTTACTTTATCTTCAAAACGCACCAAAGCCGTTCCCAATTCCTCGGTAATATACGCTTTCAAACGTGCGTGTCCTTCTACATTGTTGTCTGTGTTGATTTGTACTGTCATGTTTTTATTAATTTAATGTTGTCTTTCAAATTTACCCATTGCAGTATGAAAAAACGAACCAATTAATAAAACATTGTGAAAAGAAACAGTATTTAATTATTGAAATTTCTCAGGATAAATAATATCGAAATAGTTTCCAAAAGCCTTACAAAGTAATTCTTTATCAAGTTCAAATAACTCCTTCCTAACATCCCAATCTTTTACATAATCCAAATCTTTTTCACAGATCTCTTCTCCATCAAGCTTTCTTGTTAAAATGTCACTTAGTAAAACATTATTACAAGAATAGTATTTTGGATAGTATTTTTCGATGAACCCCCAATAGTCAAATTCACTTTCATCTTCCTTTTCTTGGTTGTTCTTATCTTCAAATTCATTAATCACTTCAAACTCTAGACGACCCATCGATTCAACGACGCCTTTATAGAAAGCATTCATTTCTGCTTTAGTCTCAAAAACATACTTTTTAAAATTGATACTTTTTTCGAAATCAGAAAACTCCTCATTATTATGATACTTTCTTACTTGGTCTTTCCCAAATATTATTTTAGTGTGGTAGCTCATGTGATTTATAATGTTTGTCAAAAATAAAGAAAACCGGACTATACTCCGTTGCATTATAGACCACATTTTGTAATATTTGTTAACATGGATATTAAGCAGAAACTCGGTCTAAAAATAAAAGAGCTAAGAAAAGCAAAAGGTCTTTCACAAGAAAAACTTGCCAACCTTGCAGAAATTGACAGAACCTATTTACCAACTATTGAAAAAGGAGAAAGAAATGTTTCAATTGAAGTAGTTGAAAAATTAGCAAAAGCTCTTGATGTAAAAATTAAAGACTTGTTTGATGAATAGAGCTTATTATTTAAAACCGACTATTAATCTAAGTTGGAATAATATAATACTTAAAACAGAAAAATGATTATAGATAACATTAGACAATTTATAAAAGACAAAGCAGAGCAATTTGGTGCCAAAGCCGAAAATGAATTTAACAAACCATACGTTGAACGCAAGAATACTGGACAAGAGGCATTGAAAGATAACGGTGCATATTTTGGTTTTATTCATCCTGACGAAGATACTTCTGGTCCGTTTCACGATTTTTCATTGACTATTTTTCCCAACGAACAGAATAAACCATGGTTAGTTTGCTTAGGTATTGGTTCGAGTGGATTTAAAAATGATTATGAATTAGCAACTTATCCTGGACTCAGAAGATTGTTTTCAAATCTAATTAACGAAAGAGGCTTTTGTAAATCTGATTTTTCAGATATTGAAACCAGTTTACCAAAAACAATTACTGGAAACAATGATTTACAGCATATAAAAAACACTATTAAAATCTATTCAAAAGTATTGCCGGTTTGCCAAATAGTAGATAATCCCGAATCTAAAGAAGGTAAGGAAATAATTGCTGCTTTTGTTGCTGGTTATGCAAAGTTAAGAGAATGGCCATCAAACAAAGAGCATAGAAAAGCAATTACTGAAGCTCTTGAACCTTTTTTGAAAATAGAGGAAATTGATGAAGCTGAAGAAATCGAAAGTTTACTCAACCAAAGAAGATTCATTGTTCTTCAAGGTCCTCCAGGCACTGGAAAGACAAGAACGGCTAAATTAGTGTCAGCTAAAATAAAAGCTAAAACATTTTTTACACAATTTCACGCTGAGACTAGTTTCTCTGATTTTATTTATGGAATTAGACCCGATGTTAAAAGTAAAGAATTAAGTTATATTGAGAACCTAGGAAGTTTTACCATAGCTTTAAAATATGCCATAGAGCATCAAACAGAGAAAATTGTTTTGATAATCGATGAAATAAACAGAGCAAATTTATCCAACGTTTTGGGTCCAATATTTTATCTATTTGAACACAAAATGGAAGATTCTGATATTGAAATAGAAATTTACCCAGGCTTTAAGATTAATCAACTTCCAAAAAATTTTAATGTAATTGCAACAATGAACACTGCCGACAGAAGTTTGGCAGTTGTAGACTTTGCTTTAAGAAGAAGATTTGCATGGTACACTTTGAAGCCAAAACCAATCAACTCAAAACAATTCTTCAAAGACGATTTCAGCAGAATCCAAGAAATATTTGACTGGTATGCAAACAGTAATGAACTTTCATTACAGCCAGGGCAAGGTTATTTCATTTCTTCTTCGGTTGAAGAAATGGATAATAGAATCAAATATGAAATATTCCCATTAATTAAAGAATACTTACAAGAAGGGTTAATCAGAAATGCTAAAGAAGAGTTCAATAATTATTTCACAACTAGAATTAATAAATCTCTTTTTGAATGAATAAGCCTTTAGATGTTTTTTGTGAAATACCCTGTTTAACAGAAAAATCAATTTTGTTGAACGGTCTTGTTTTACAAAAAAAATGGTTTAAATCCGCCGACAAAAGAATCATAGGCCAATACCTGCAAAAATTCATTAATTATAATTCAACTAATTTTAGCTTTTTAGGTGTTCAGCCCTTAATCATAGGTACAGACCAAAATACTTCTTTAACTTTTCGTACTTCAGAATTCATAGGGACTATTCCTTTAAGAGCATCAGATACTGGTAAGCAGATTGGTGACTTTGTTGTGATGCCCAGATTCACTGGGCGGGATAGATTTGAAGATTACATTGAAATTCTTAATCTTTTAGGGACTGAAATCAGTCCTCAAGTAATCGACAGTTTACCTTTAGCTTCAGGAAAGAATTTCCGACCTCCATTATATTTAGAAGTTATAAAATTTATTGATTCTCTTGAAGAATTAATAAAAACTCCTTGGAGAAAATTTGATAATATTGAAAAGATCACTTCTCAACCAACAGGACAAGTAAATTGGAATAAATATATAAATGAAGAATATAAAATCGAAAATCGGTTAAAATTCCCAGCACGGAAAAATATCCTAAGTGAATTTCATAAAGAATATTCTGAAATTCGCTATGTCTATGATTTGTGTAAATTGGAACTTTTATCTTCAAATACACCACAAAGAATAAAAAGCTCGATTAGAAACAGACTAACCTTTATTGACGAAAAGCTTTATTTACACAAACCTATTTCAACTAATAATATTGTAATAAAATCCGCTGATAATCTTAAAGTTAAAAACTGTAAAGATCAAGCAAATAGAATATTAAATTTTAATTTCATAGACAGTACGGCTTGGCGAGTGGATTTCTCTGATGTTTTTGAAAAGTTTGTTCAATATATATTTAAAGAAATTTCAAAAGAAACCGGAGGTCATTTATTTTCAAATTACAAATTTCATTCCAAAACCTCTAATCGATATTCTTGGGAATTGAAACATATTGAGCCAGATGCAATCTACCAAAAAGAAAATCTTATTGTATTTATTGATGCTAAATACAAATCAAATCTTTACAACAAATTTGACAAAAGTGAGAATTTAAAAGATATTCATAGACATGATTTACATCAGATTATGGCTTATTCATCATTTAGCAAAACCGACAATAAATATGGGTTTTTATGTTATCCTTCTGATAAAGTTGAAATAAAAAAAATCAGCTACAAGAATAATATAAATCAATCAACAAACAATATTTTTATATGCGGCATCCCACTGAAGAAAGAGTTTGTTCTTGATGTAAAAAAAGCATTAATGGCAGAACTAAATAAAGTGGAAATGAATAACGTGCCAAACACTAACTATTAGTTTCTTATTAAAATATTTCACAATCAATTTCTTGTTGTCGAACTCTTCAATTGATATATTCTCTTCCATTATCATTTTTTAAAACTATTATTACTAAAGAAGGTTGCAAAATCAGTATCTAGCGCAAGGATTATTTTTTCAATTATTGTTATTGAAACATTTCTTTTTCCTTTTTCTATATCTGAAATATAGGTTCTGTCTACATTTGATATATTGGCCAAATATTCAATCGAGAAGCCTTTTTGTTCTCGTAATTGTTTGACTTTAAAACCGAATTTTTCCTTAATATTCATAACCTATAAAAATAGTTTTGCGTGGACAATTGACCTGCTTACAATTGTCCTCATTGATTTTTAGTTTTCAACTTGATTTTTTGATAAGTAAATTCATTCCACAAAAAAAAACGCTACTCTTTCGAGTAGCGTTTTTTAAAAATTTATCAATTTGTGATGTGACTGCTTTTCCGCGTGCCTCGCAACTCCTCGTAATGACAATTATCTAAGGAATCGAATGCCCTAGCCCTGATGGGAACGGCATCCTTTTCCTTCCGCCACTTTCGGCGGAGGAAAAGATACAGTGTACAGCAGGAAAAAGCTCCTCCCTTCTCCCGAAGTTTCGGGATCGCTCAGGGTAAAATCGGTATCACAATTGTTATTATTCCAATTCTGGCAATAACACCACTCCCATGTTGTACAACGTGAAGGCCTGAAGATCTACATTTTCCTGGATGGTTGCCGCTACGGATTTTCCGGCGCCGTGTCCTGCATTGATGTCAATACGGATTAGTGTCGGGTTTGTTCCGGTTTGTTTTTCCTGTAATTCAGCAGCAAACTTAAAACTGTGCGCCGGTACTACTCTATCATCGTGATCCCCTGTAGTGACCATGGTTGCTGGATATTGAATCCCTTTTTGTATGTTGTGTACTGGAGAATAGCCTTTGATGTAGCTGAACATTTCCTTACTGTCCTGCGCCGTTCCGTAATCATACGCCCAACCTGCTCCTGCAGTAAAGGTGTGGTAGCGCAACATGTCCATTACGCCCACTGCTGGTAATGCAACTCGCATTAAATCAGGACGTTGCGTCATGGTAGCTCCCACTAGCAATCCTCCGTTTGACCCACCACGAATGGCAAGATATTGTGAAGATGTATATTTTTGAGCAATCAGATATTCAGCCGCTGCGATGAAATCATCAAATACGTTTTGCTTTTGCATTTTGGTTCCCGCATCGTGCCATTTTTTCCCGTACTCGCCACCACCACGTAAATTGGGTACGGCATAAACGCCTCCGTTTTCCATCCAAACGGCATTGGCAATACTGAAACTTGGTGTCAAACTCACGTTAAATCCTCCGTAACCGTAAAGCATTGTTGGATTTGTCCCGTCAAGTTTCAATCCTTTTTTGTGGGTGATAATCATCGGGATTTTGGTTCCGTCTTTGGAAGTGTAAAACACTTGTTTGGACTCGTATTGCTCGCTGTTGAAATCTACTTTTGGTTTTTCATACACTGCCGAAGTTCCGGTTGCTGGCTCGAATGAAAAAGTAGAACCCGGAGTAATATAATTCGTGAAGGAATAATACACCGTTTTTTCTTTTTTCTTTCCGCCAAAACCACCTGCAGTTCCTACGCCTGGCAATTTAATTTC
This sequence comes from Flavobacterium bomense, assembly GCF_003970355.1. Lineage (NCBI taxonomy): Bacteria > Pseudomonadati > Bacteroidota > Flavobacteriia > Flavobacteriales > Flavobacteriaceae > Flavobacterium > Flavobacterium bomense. Next base: position 124,237 of record NZ_RYDJ01000009.1, read on the forward strand.
ACGAACTAGTTTTCCGGAATAATCATATTGTTTCACCACCGAAACGGCATCTTTCATATAATTAGCAAAGAAATACCCGCCACCTGTTGAAGGAGACAACACATTCTCCGTCTCAGCAATAAAATCTTTCCAGTTTTCCGGTTTCGGGTTTTTTACGTCTACGGTAACAATGCGTTTGTTGGGCGCATTTAAGTCAGTTTCTATGAATAGTTTTCCGCCTTCGTTTTCAATAATGTTGTTGTCGCTCTTGAAATTATCCACTATAGTCACAATAGGACTGTTTGACTTTGTCAAATCTTTGATGTACAATTCGTTTCCGTAGGTAGAATTAGACGCTGTGATTACCAGATAATGGTCATCTTCCGTAACTCCACCACCTACATAACGTCGTTTTTGGTCGGCACCAAAAATCACTTGATCCTGTTTTTGTGCAGTCCCTAATTTATGGAAATACAGTTTATGCTGGTCAGTTTTTGCAGACAATTCGCTTCCTTTTGGTTTGTCATAACTGGAATAGTAAAAACCTTCATTTCCTCTCCAAGACACACCGCTAAATTTTACATCGACAATAGTGTCTTCAATTATTTTTTGAGAAATGGCATCCATGATAATGACTTTTCTCCAGTCGCTTCCGCCTTCTGAAATGGCATAGGCAACTTTAGAACCGTCTTTGGAGAAATCTAACCCACCCAACGAAGTTGTTCCGTCTTTAGAAAACGTATTGGGATCCAAAAATACGGTTTCAGTTCCTTTGGCGTCTTTTCTGTACAACACTGATTGGTTTTGTAAGCCGTTATTTTTATAGTAATACGTGAAATTTCCTTCTTTGAAAGGCGCTCCTATTTTTTCGTAATTCCACAGTTTTTCCATTCTTGATTTCAAGACATCGCGAAACGGAATTTGCGCCAAATACCCGTAGGTCACTTCATTTTGGGCTTTTACCCAGGCACCCGTTTCCGCTGATTTGTCATCTTCGAGCCAGCGGTATGGATCCGGAAGTTTAGTGTCGAAGTACACATCCACGGTTTCCCCTTTACTTGTAGTGGGATAGGTTAGCGGTTTTGGATTTGGGTTTTGGCCGAAAGTCGCCATTGCAGAAGTTACAGCCATTATTAAAAAAGTGTTTTTCATTAGATTCTGTTTTAGGTTGTTACAAAAATAGGGAAATTAGTTAGTTTAGTAGTAGTGGGGAAGTCTTAAATAAAACCAAAAAATAGTGTTTGGAGAAAGGTGATTTTATAAAATATTTCTTTGAAGTTCAAAAACACTAATTAAGTTAAAAAAAATCAACCACATAGAAACATAAGTAAGTCGAAAGTTTAAAAGTCGTAAAGTCAAAAGAATTAACTTTAAGTAAAACAGCTTTAAATCAGATTTTATCCTGATTTTAAAATACGACATTATACCATGGTTATTACTTAGATTTCTGACTAACAGTTAAAGAAAGCATAGAAAATAGTTCTATTCTTCGCATAGCTTGTCTAGTGAAAGTGAAATGGCTATATTTTCTTTTAAAAACTAAAAAAATCTATGTTCCTTATGTGGTAAAAAAAATTAATTAAATGTAATGGGTCGAGCTTATAAATTAAAATTCACACCCAAAATAATGTTTCTTCCAATGTTTGGAATACCATCTGTTTTTAGACGGGAAAGATGTGCGATGTATCTTTTATCAAATAAATTATTCCCGTTGATGTTGACATCAAAAGCGGTTTTACCCAGTTTTACAGTTCCACCAAAACCTAAATTCACTAAGTTATATCCATTTGATTCTGTTTCAAAACCGCTTACATTTTTTTGATTGAACGTGCTGGAAACATTTAGAGTCGCAAAACCATCTTCTAACCAGTTTTTGATTTTGAATTCGGTTCTAATGGTGTTGTTCCAATTGTTAGCCGGGATTAACGGCAAATAATCTCCGTTTTGTTTTTCGCCGGTTACCGTTTCAAAACTCGTTTCAAAATGCAACCAATCCAATGGATGCGGATGAAAATGCAGTCCGATTTCGCCTCCATACAATTTAGCGTTATTCTGAATATAATCAAAAATAGCATTCTCTGCAACCATTTCTCCTGTTGGCGAAGTGTAGATATAATTGTTGATGTGATTGTAAAATCCGTTTACAAAAAACTCAAAATGATCCGTTTTGTATTCTAAATTTAAATCCGTTTGCACATTTTGCTCAGTTTTTAAATCGCTATTTCCTACTTCATAACGATTCGTCCCTTCATGAACTCCATTAGAAGTTAATTCGGCAAGGTTTGGCGCTCTAAATCCTGAAGCTACATTCAAACGCAACGTCAAATCATCGACCAGATCGGTTTTGTAACCCAACGATGCATTAAAACTGTCGTACGATTTATTAATGGCTTCAAAAGAACCTTGTTCGCCTGTAATTCCTTGTGCATCCGTAATGATATTTCTATTATCGAAACGCAAACCGGCTTGCAACACATTCGTATTCCACTCATAATTAGCTGTCCCAAAAACACCAAAATCATTGGTAACCGCATCCGGAATTAAATATTCTTCCCCTGAATTTATATTGGTTTGGTGCATTCCCTGAATTCCAACAATGGTCTCTATTTTTCCCATTTTTGGTAAATGGTATTTTGCATTGTAATTGAATGTCTTTAGTTTCATGTGTAAAACCGCCACATTGCTGTCTTCAAACTCGCTTCGATCATTGGCAATATACCCTAAGTCGACATCCAACTTTGATTTTTCGAAAAAGAAAACATTGTTTAAACTCAACAAATGATTGAAAATTCCTTGTTTTGGAAATTCAGTTTTCTTACTAGTCGTTTGCTTCTCAATACCATTTTCCGGAATTCCCAAATCTAATTCATTGTAATTGTAACGCAGTACACTTGAAAACTTGGCATTACTATAACCAATTCCTGTTTTAAAATCGGTTTCATTGTAACGGGTATTCGTTACTCTATCGCCACCTGAAATTTTATAATCAGCATGCGTGTTGTAACTTCCACGAGCCATGAATTTCCAGTTGTCTGTGGAGGTTTTCAAACCCAAAGAAGAACTGCTTCCAGCAGTATTCGAGAAATATTTTTGACTGAAGTTTGTTTTAAAAGTATTCGCGTCAGCAAATTTTTCGGGGTTAAAATATAAAACGCCTCCCAAAGCATCGGAACCGTACAACAAAGAAGCCGGTCCTTTAATCACCTCAACACTTCCTATTCCAGAATCGTTCAATCCCAAACCGTGTTCGTCACCAAACTGCTGGTTTTCTATTCGAACACCTTGTGAATATACCAAAACACGATTGCCACTCAAACCACGAATTACCGGTTTCCCAATAGACGTACCGGTAGAAACCTGAGAAACTCCGGGAATAGTCGCCAATCCTTCAATTAAAGTGGCAGTTCCTTTTCGTTGTAAATTTTTGATGCTTTCGTGCTCCACTTTCATCACGTTTTGCGATTGTATTTTATTGAAAGCAGTTGAAACAATAACTTCATCCATTTCAAAAATTGCTTCCTCAAGGATAATATTAAGTGTGGTTTCGTTTTGAAGACTGCTTATGGTTTTATTTTGGGTTGCAAATCCTAAGAAAGTAAAGCTAATTCTTACGTTTCTATTTGGAATATTTGAAAATGCATATTTTCCGTTATCATCTGTTGTGGTTCCTTTATGCAATTCGGACGCATACACTGAAACGCCTTTTACAGGTTGGTTTTTTAAATCGGTTACGGTTCCCGATAGCGTATTTTGTGCTTGAAGCATTGCCGAAAATCCCAAGAATAGGGCTATTATAAATTTTTTCATTGAAAATGATTGTATAGTTTTTCCTCTCCCCAGCCCTCTCCAAAGGAGAGAGAGCCGAGACCGGAATTATTTAGTAAATAAAACGTGTAAAACTTGCTGAAATAAATTCAACAGAAGCTGAAATAAATTCAGCTTAAACTATTTACGGGTGGACCTCGGAGGGAATACAAACTGCCGGAAAACGAAATAACTGTTTCCGCTGCAGTAAAAAAATAAGGGATTTCTTCAATACTGGAGTACAATTGATAGGAGAAATCTTTTGGAGTAATGTAACTGCCAAAAGCGAATTCACAAACATAACAATGGTCGACTTTCTGGTGTTGGTGTGTTATCTCTGTACCGGTAACATTGTATTTATGGTGGCACTGCTTTTCGGAAAGCTGTTTAGCCAAATGCTCATAGGTGTGCAGTGACTGAAACAGTATTGAGAACAAGACCGTAACAACCAGAGAAAGACTTACTATGAGTTTATTCTTTTTCATTCGAGCCAAAGGTAACAAAAACAAGAAAAAAGAAAACCATTTATCTCACAAAATATATTTTTGCGAAACAAATGGTTTCATTTTAAAAATAAAAATCGATTTATACCAATTTAGCTGCGATCAAATATTCAGCAATCTGGATGGTATTTGTCGCTGCTCCTTTTCTCAAGTTGTCCGCAACAATCCACATATTTAAAGTATTTTCTTGGCTTTCGTCACGACGAATTCTACCTACAAAAACGTCATCTTTTCCTTGCGCATACATTGGCATTGGGTACGTGTAGGTGTCATTATTGTCCTGTACGACTACGCCATCGGTATGATGCAAAATGTTTCGTACTTCGTTTACATCAAAATCGTTCGTAAATTCTACGTTTACCGCTTCACTGTGTCCGCCTACAATTGGCACCCGTACCGCAGTCGCTGTAACAGCAATTGTATTATCGCTTAATATTTTTTTGGTTTCACGTACCAATTTCATCTCTTCTTTCGTGTACCCATTTTCTTCAAAAGAATCACATTGTGGAATCGCATTTCTGTGAATTGGATATTTGTAGGCCATCTCACCCTGAACGCCTGCGTATTCATTTTCCAATTGTTGCACTGCTTTTACGCCTGTTCCAGTGATGGATTGATAGGTAGAAACAATGACCCGTTTGATGTTGTATTTTCTGTGCAACGGAGCCAGAACCAATACCATTTGAATGGTAGAGCAATTTGGATTTGCAATGATTTTATCTGCGGCGGTCAATTCTGTTGCATTGATTTCCGGAACGATTAATTTTTTAGTCGGATCCATTCGCCAAGCCGATGAATTATCGATAACGGTTGTTCCTGCTGCTGCAAATTTTGGAGCCCACTCCAGTGAAGTGTCGCCTCCTGCAGAAAACAAAGCAATATCTGCTTTCATATCTACTGCAGTTTGCATGCCTACCACTTTATATTTTTTGCCCTTGTATTCAATTTCTTTACCCACTGAGCGCTGTGAAGCAACGGGAATTAACTCGGTTACAGGGAAATTTCTTTCTGCCAAAACTTTCAACATTACTTCGCCAACCATTCCGGTAGCTCCTACAACTGCTATTCTCATAGTATATTTTTAGTATTACTTCGTCCGTTCTCCTTTCAGGCTCGGGTGAATATTAAATTTGAAGTACAAAAGTAAGTAATATTGAAATCAAAACAAGGAGGTTAACAAAAAATAACAAAATGTTATATTTTCAACAAATTAAAAGACAACCTCAAATTTCCCATTAAAAAATCTGCTCTTTTTTAATCGCAAACCTATAAATAGTATTTTAAACCATTAAGAGATTAAGAAAACTAAGTTGTAAAGTATTTCTCCCGGCACCTTATTATGTTAAGGATGAAAATCATCTTGTTTTATATAACCTTTTGAATAAAGAAAAAAAGGCCTCTTTCCCAAAGCGGTTTAGCTATCCTGTAGTCGAAATTACTTTTTCAATAAATCTCTAATCTCAGTCAGCAATTGTTCCTGTGTTGGTCCAGCTGGAGCAGCGACGGCAACAACTTCCTTTTTCTTGGCCTTTTCAGCAGCTCTTAAAACTACAAAAATAAAGAATGCAATTATTATGAAGTTGATAATGGCTTGGACCAAATTACCGTAGGTAATCACGGCGGCACCCGCAGCTTTTGCAGCAGCCAGGGTTTCGTAACTATTTCCGTCTAAGGTGATGAATTTTTGGGTAAAATCAATTCCTCCGGTTAACAAACCAACAACTGGCATTATAACATCATCAACAGCTGAGCCTACAATTTTGCCAAATGCTCCAGCAATAACAACCGCAGTTGCTAAACTTAAAACGTCTCCCTTCATCAAAGAGGCTTTGAAATCACTAAAAAATCCCATAATTTATTTTTTTAGGTTAAAATTTACTTCTGACAAACGAATTTAATAAAAATTTTAAAAGTAGTAACAGTCCTTTCTTCTAAATTTAATCGCTACCTATAAAACACGCGTTTCACCCGTTGCGAAATACTGGTCAAAATTTCATAGGGAATTGTATTTAATTTCTGGGCTATAAAAGAAACCGTTGGATTTTCGCCAAAAATAAGTATTGAATCACCTTCTTTGCATTCAATGCCGGTGACATCAACCATCAGCATGTCCATACAAATACTCCCAACGATATAGGCTTTGGTGTTTTTTACCATAACAAATCCCAAACCATCTCCCCAGCCTCTGGAAATCCCATCAGCATATCCTATGGGAATTGTAGCAATTTTTGTTGGTTTTTCGGCTACAAATCGGCGGCCATAGCCTACGCTTTCTCCAGCAGCAATCGTTCTTATTTGTGAGATCACGGATTTTAGTGTCCCCACATTTTCGAGTTGCTTTTGTTCTTGGGCATCATTTGAAACTCCATAAAGACCAATTCCTAGCCGAACCATATCGTATTGCGAATCCAGAAAATTGCTTATTCCAGAGGTGTTCAGGATGTGACGCAAGGGTTTTATTTGCAATTCAGACATCAATTTAGAGGATACTTTCTCGAACAAATTAATTTGGGAATGAGCAAAATCCATGTGTTCAAGATCATCGCTCGTAGCCAAGTGTGATAAAATACTTTTTATTTGCACGGTACTGTTTCCTCTTAGCGCAGCTATCAGTTCATCGAGGGTATTTTCTTCAAAGCCCAATCGATGCATGCCGGTATCGAATTTAATATGAATTGGAAAATGCTTTAAATTTTTTTGTTTTGCTATTTTCAAGAACGCATATAAACCTTTTAAACAGTAAATTTCCGGTTCCAACTGATGTTGAATAATAGCCGAAAAACTAGTATTCTCTGGATTAAGGACCATAATAGGCAAATTAATGCCCCCGTTTTTTAATGAAATTCCTTCATCGGCAAAAGCCACGCCCAAATAATCTACTTTATGATGTTCCAGTAATTTAGCAATTTCGAGTCCGCCGTTTCCGTACCCGAATGCTTTTACCATAACCATAATTTTTACTTTTGGTAGCAACTTTGATTTAAAAAAATTCAGGTTGTAACTAATAGCATTCAGGTTGATTTCTAGGACCGTTTCATGTGTCTTCTCCTCTAATAAATATACAATTTCTTCAAACTGGAACGATCTCGCCCCTTTTATCAAAATGGTTTCATTACCAAAGTCCAAGTTTTCAAAATCAGCGACAAATGCAGCTGTGTTTTGGAAAGTACTGCAGTTAGCAAACTTGTTTTTAAATGCTGAAATGGTTTCGCCAATACCAATTACCCGTGTAATCCGGTTGGAAACAATTAGCTCAGCCACCTTCGAGTACAACACATCGTTAGGCAAACCGCTTTGAAAAATATCAGATAGAATGACTGTTTTCTTTTTATACTGTTTTTGACTTTCAAGAAAATCCAACGCAATTTTTAAGGATTGAAAATCAGAACTGTAACTGTCATCAATAATACTGCTATTGTTGATTCCGTTTTTGACTTTTAATCGCATTTCTACCGGATACAACAACTCCATGCGGTTTTGAATCGTTCTGTCATCGTATTTAAAATACAACAAAACCATCAAACAGGAAATTGCATTTTCTATCGACGCCTCATCCTGAAATGGTATTTTTATGTCAAACTTGTTGTTGTTTTGTAGCACCGTCAAAACGGTCTTGTCTAAAACTCCCTTTTTAGTAATCAGAACCGAAGCCTTAGCATCGTTATAACTCCAGCAAAAAACGGCGGTATCGGGACGGATCAACAAATCAATTGTTGGATTTTTATGATAAATAATGACTTGGACATCCTGGAAAAGTTTCAATTTTTCTTTGATTTTGTCACTGATATCAGCAAAACCTTCGTCATGTGCCGTCCCTATATTCGTGAGAATTCCAATCGTAGGTTTAATGATTTTTTCGAGTTTTTCCATTTCTGAAACCGTAGAAATACCGGCTTCAAAAATTCCTAAATTGTGTTTTTCATTTATCGCAATCACAGACAGCGGAACACCAATTTGAGAGTTGTAACTCTTTGGACTTCGGATAACGTTATAATCCGGACTTAATAAAAAATTAAGCCATTCTTTGACTATCGTTTTACCGTTACTTCCCGTAAGCCCAATGATAGGAAAATCAAAGAGGCTGCGATATGCTGCGGCAAATTGTTGCAAAGCCAACAAGGTATTGGTCACTACGTAAAAATTAGCTTTCCCTTCACAATCTTCAGGAATATGGGTAACTACAAAATTCTGGACGCCACTTGCAATTAAATTTTTGAGATAAAGGTGCGCATCCGTATTGGCTCCAACCAATGCAAAAAACAGCGTTTTCGGGCCATTTTGCAAAGAACGACTGTCTATAGAAATAGAATCAATAGCCATCGTACTGCTGGTTCCAATAAACTTTGCGGGGATATTTTGTATGCTATTTAGAATTTTTTTGCTCATGGAATAAAAAAAAGATTGAGGTGAATTTCTTTTTTGAAAATGATACTTTCAACAGGCTGTTTATTTGCAAAACTTCCTCAAAAATAGCACTTCTTTTCAAAACGAAGCGACAGATATACGATAATTATGAGCAATTTCGTTTATTAAAAACAAGAAACTCTTTTGATATGCTTTACTAATTTTGACAGATTACCTATATTTGTTTGATACAAAATCAAAACTATTGAAAAAAACTCTTCCCCTTTTCTCTTATATTTTCCATCCAATATTCATTCCGGCAATGGCAACATTGTTCTACCTTTTTTTTAATGGATCTGATTTTGTGAGTCAAGAAAAGATATTCATTTTTTTTCAGGTGTTGATTGTGACGGTGTTAATTCCTGTTTTGGCCTTTTTTCTCTTACGCGCTACAGGAAATATAGATTCCATAATGGTTTCTAAAATATCCCAGCGTAAAATACCCTTAATACTTCATTGTTTCTTGATCATCTTATTAGTTCGAAAAAGTATCACTATTGATTCCTATCCAGAGTTGCATTTTTTTTTATTGGGGGGACTTTTGAGTTCATTATTAGCTCTAATCCTATTGTTTTTGCAGATAAAAGCAAGCCTGCACATGATAGCTTTCAGCTCTTTGACTGTATTTATCATTGGATTAAGCCTGCACCTTCAAATTCAAAATATTTTTACTATTGCATTACTACTACTGTTGAATGGCGTGGTCGCGACTTCCAGACTGGAAATGAAAGCGCATACCATTAAAGAACTCCTTTTAGGTTTTGTTCTGGGAATTATTCCACAATTGCTTCTATTGGTTTTATGGCTATAAAATATAAAATACTATGCCAATATTTAATGCTTTCATGGTAATTGACTTGTCTTCTATTTTTGCCGATTTGAATATTGAATTTAAACCATAATAGGCATACAAATTAATTGTATTGTATCCTGCAGAGACATAAGCCCCGTATTGTAATTTATTAAAATCTTTATTTCCTGTAACCACCACTTTGCCTTGAGCACTATCAAAAACGGACTTGTCGTAGAGCAAATAACTAAACTTTATTCCTGTATAAATGCGCCAAAATTTATGGCTTTCATAAGTAGAGGTTCGCCATCTAAACTCAACAGGAACATCAACTGAAAGTAGGGAAAACTTATTTTTATTATAATCCCTATTGGCATCAATCAGGGCATAAACTGGCATACCGTCTGTTGCAGAAATGGCTATGTTTTGATTGTAATTATTATATGTAAATCCAATACCGGAAGCTATTGCAACGGTTCTCTTTTTATTTAAAGGCATATCCCGCAAAAAACCACCTGACAAACCCGACGAAAATTTGCTTTGTGACAACCCCGAAGGGCCGTCCGTCAATATATTGTAAGTGATCCCAAAATAGAACTGATCCTCACGATACAAGGAATCCACTTTCATAATTAGAGTATCTTGTGATGGTGTATTTTCCTGAGAAAAAACAGTAGCAACCATTAGCAGCAGAAAACAACTAAGAAAAATTCGCATAATTTTTTGGTTTTAAATCGCTCAATGATTCTATCAAACACCTTTGGCTTCCAATTCTCATTAAAACGATACAAATATACCCTTTTGATCGTTTTGTGATAAATAACAACCACAAATAATCCTTTTTAAGACCTTTAAAGATAAAAACGCTCTAAGTTCTTGCAGCCACGGAATTCTATTTGACAGAAAGGACTGAACTACCCTTGTTGACCTAAAGGAAGGACGGCTCACAAAAAATTAATACTGGTATTGCCTGCTGATCTTTTTTTGTTTACTCTCTTGACAAACTAAAAAATTGACCACGCCCTAAAACAAAAAATGCTCCCCTTTTAGGAAGCATTATTTCATCGCAGAGAGGAAGGAGTTGTTTGTTTTTATAAAGTGTCTTAAAATAAGGCTTTGCAAAGCTTTTATTTTAAGTGACACCTCAACTGACACCTCTCAATATGTTAGCAAATTGTTCTAAATTTCAATTATTCAAATATAAGGATTTTTTTGCTGGAATTAATGATTAATTATAATAATTTGAACTGGTTAGACAATATTTTTTGAACTGGTAAAGTTCAAAATTTAGTTGCCTAAAATTTAATTTCTATCCAATTATCAAGGGTTCAAATTGTTCAATTTTTAGGCTGGTGTATTGGCAAAATTCCTCAATAGATACAAACTCATTTTGGAGCTTATTGAGCTCTTGTCTGATTTTTTGAAGCAGTCTAATACTTTGACGATAACTTTTTCCTGTTATGCGTTGTATGTCTTTCGGGTAGATACACAATCTCTTGTTTTCGGTTCTCATACTCTATCTATGGCTTTGATTGGGCGTTGCCTAACTTGAAACCTCTATGATTCAAGTTCTGGCACTCAATAAAAATAGTAAATAATTCCTTTCGTTCAGAAGCGGCAATTTACTTCTATTTATGATGAGTATTTCTGCCATTTATGTCACAAAGTGACACATGGAATAGTGATGTCTTTTTTATGTGGTTTAATTGACTAAAATTTGTTTCATAATCAATCGAAAGGATTGCCCGTGTCTTTTTATACGATAATCTTTAATTTGGCTTCGTCGTGTTCTTTGAAAGCGTTACTTGAGTTTAATTGCAATTCTAAATCTTCCATAGTATCTGCTTTTAATGTTGCACTAAAATCTTGTGCTCGTTGTAGCATTTTTATATAGGCTAATGGATCTTGTTGCCTTGTT